>CAMFKC010000348.1 GCA_945956975.1 uncultured Methylocystaceae bacterium
TGTGGAGCTCGAGCGCGGCGTTTGATTCCGGCTGCGTAAGCTTCGATCACGATCCGTTCCGCCGTTCACCTGATGTTCGCTTGTGGCCAAGGCGACATGCGCCGACTCTTTCTCCAACGCCATCATCGCGTCATTTTTAGTTCCATAATATTGATTATGCGAATTATGGATCCGAAGGCCCAGCAGGTTCAACGGGCTCCGACGTCAGCCTCTGACGGCAGCCTGTCGGTCGCGCGCACCTGAATCTTTGCAATTCCCCGGCTCGGCGCTGCCGTGGGCTGGAGAGCTCAAAAAATCGCCGGCGCTGTGGGAGAAATTTTCGGGCGGCGTGTAGCCAGCCCTTTATTTTGCCTGTAAAAGATGGTTTGCGCGGGCTTGTAGCATTCGAAAGATGTCTCAGAGAAAGGCGGAGGCCGGCCCCGTCCAGTCAGTGGAAAGCTGGCGGCCGGGCATGTGCGCAGGTGTGGCGGTTCCCTTGGGAACCCGTGCGGAATTGGGAATACCGCACGCAAGTGGCGAAACGAGCGAATAGGCATGAGCAAAGGTAGAGATTTCCGTCCTCCGCGCAAGCGCGGCTTCGATGACGATGGTCCGAGCTACGACTACAACCCGCGCCAGGGCAGCAGACCCGCCCGGTCGCCGTTCGGCGCACCCCCCGGCGGCGGCTTTCCCGAAATGGGAGCCCCTTCCATGGCGCCCTCGAGCCCCCCGATCGACGCCACGGTCAAGTGGTTCAAGTCCGACAAGGGCTTCGGCTTTGTCGAACTCGGCAACGGCACGGGCGACGCCTTCCTCCACATCGGCGCGGTCCAGCAAGCGGGCTATGACAGCCTTCCGCCCGGCGCCAAGCTGAAGGTCAACGTCCAGACCGGCCAGAAGGGCCAGCAGGTCACCCGCATTCTCGAGGCGGACCTGTCGACGGCGCAGGCCGAGCGCCCGCCCCGCAGCGGCGGCTTCGGCGGCGGCGGCGGTTATGGCGACAGCCCGCGTCCGCCGCGCCGCGCCGCGCCCGATCCGTCCACGGCGGTGTCGGTGTCCGGCAAGGTCAAGTGGTTCGACGAGACCAAGGGTTTCGGCTTCGTACAGTCGAACGACGGCGGCAAGGACGTCTTCGTCCATATCTCCGTCCTGAACGCCTCGGGCGTGCAGCGTCTGGTCGAGGGCCAGCCCGTGAACATGCAGGTCGTCGACACGCCCAAGGGCCGCGAAGCGATCTCGATCCAGGCGTAAGCCGGATCAACCGGGCAGGGCCTCCCTGCCCCCGATTTTCGAGCCGGCGCCTTGCAGCGCCGGCTTTTCTTTTGCCAGCCCGGCGTCTTGCGGCGTCGGGTTTTCTTCTGCAAAGCCTGTCGGATGGATAAGTCGCGCGACATCTCCCGCCTCATCGAGATCATGGCCGCGCTGCGGGCGCCGGAGACGGGCTGCCCGTGGGATCTCGAACAGGATTTCGCGTCCATAGCTCCCTATACGATCGAGGAAGCCTTCGAGGTCGCCGAGGCCATTGCGTCGGGCGACCGCGAGGAACTCCGCGAGGAACTCGGCGACCTTCTCCTGCAGGTCGTCTTTCACGCCCGGATGGCCGAGGAGGAAGGCGCCTTCGACTTCGGCGGCGTCGTCGAGGCGATCACCGACAAGCTCATCCGCCGGCACCCCCATGTCTTCGGCGATACGAAGGACCTGACGCCGGACGAGGTTTCGGCGTTGTGGGGGAAGATCAAGGCGGAAGAAAAGCGCCAGAAGGCGGTCCGGAACCCGGCCAAGGCCGCCGCCCTGCCCGCCGCCGCGCGCACGCTCTCGAAGGTCAAATCCGGCCGCCCCGCGTTGACGCGCGCCGTGGAGCTTCAGAAAGCGGCCGGCGAAGTCGGTTTCGACTGGAACGACATTCGCGCCGTTCTCGACAAGATCGTGGAGGAAGCCGGCGAGGTCTCGGAGGCCGTCGCCACCGGCAGGCAGGAACGTGTCGAGGACGAAATCGGCGATCTGTTCTTCGTCCTGGTCAACCTGGCGCGCCATGCCGGCGTCGATCCAGAGAGCGCGCTGCGCGGCGCCAACGCCAAGTTCGAGCGGCGCTTCGCTCACGTCGAGGACGGCCTGGCGACGCGAGGAAAGACGCCTGAGCAGGCGACATTGCAGGAAATGGACGCACTCTGGAATGAGGCGAAGCGCCGAGGCGCGTGAACGCCCTCGCCTACTTGAACCCGCCGAACTGGAGCGCGCCGAACGGCGCGATATTGCGGGTCACGGTCGCCGGTTGGGGAGGCGCCGCCGCATAGCCCAGGGACTGGCCGGGGCCGAGCGAAGACGCGGACGCGAGCGTCGTTTCCCGTCGCCCGTCGGCCTTATCGCCAGCGGCGCCATCGGCAGCAGCGTCCGGAGCGCTCTTGGCGACCGTGGATTCGCCCGCCTTTTCGCTCGAGGCTTCCCGGGCCTTTTCAGCCTTCGGCTTGGCGGCGGCATGACCGGCGATACCCAGATGCCGCGCGGATTCCTTGGAAATGCACTTGCCCTTGGAAACCTGCAGGAACTGGCCGGACGGGCAGCTGCGCGCGGCGGCAGGAGACAGGCCGGCGCCGAGCAGGGCGCAACTTGCGCCCGCCAGCAAAAGAGATTGCAAAACAACTCGCATCAGGGGGTCCCCTTTTGACTGACGACGGACCAGGGGCGGCGCGATGCGTAGCGCGCCGGAAATGATAGGAAGGGGCGTTGTTGACTGAAATAAGGCCGAAGACCGGGGATTTCGCTCAACTCGGGCATCCGGCTGCAGCCGGTTTGCCTGCGAAACGGTCGGCAGTCCAGGCGACGAGGTCGCGCACGGCGGCGGAATCCGCCGCCAGCACAGTGAGATGATCGCGACCGGGATAGCGACGGTAGTCGATCGCCTGCCCTTCCGCGCAGCGCGCGGCGACATAGGCGTCCTGGATCCCAGGCAGGACGAGATCGTCGGCAAGCCCCTGCCCGATCCAGACCGGAGCCGCGATCGGCGCGACAGGCGTGTTCTCGGCGAGGCGCCTGCCGAACGGACCCTCGACCGGGCTGCGCGCGAAAATGCCGGAGTGCGGCGCGAAATGCGCCAGGAAAAGCGACAGATAGGAACCGGTGTCGCCGATGCAGCGCGTGGCGATGTCGGCCGCCAGCCAGCGCCAGGGCCAGCCGACATAAGCGTCGAGGTCGACGTCGGCATAGGTTGCGGCGTAGGAAGTCGCCAGCAGCGCGTCCATCACCTTGCCGAACAGGGTCGCGCGCGTCGCTTCCGCCAGCCGCGGCAAGTCGGCCGATGGCGCCAGCGCCGCCACGCCGGCGATCTCGACATCCGGCGCGTAAGCCTTCGCGCGCACGCCGGTCCACAGGATGGAGAACCCGCCCTGCGAATGGCCCCAAACGGCCACGCGACGGTCGAGCGACAGCTCCGTCATCGCGCGCGCAGCCCGCACGGAATCGAGCACGGCGCGCGCGGCGTCGTCGCCCATCAGGTAGGCGTGGCCTCCTGCCGTGCCGAGACCGGGATAGTCGGTTGCCACGAGAACCCAGCCCCGCTCGATGACGTCCCGAATGCCGGGCACGTTGAGGAATGGCCTGGCCATCAGCGAAGGCGCGCAGCCCCGCGCCACCCCCGTCGTGCCATGCGCCCAGGCGACGACTGGCATTGGCGCGGAAGACGCCGATTGCGGCGCCACGACCAGCGCGCTTGCAACCGCCGCGTGTCCGTCGGCCCGCGTCGTGGAATAGAGAATGCGCCAGCCGCGCGCGCCCGCCGGGAGGTCACGCGTGAAGGAATCGACGCGTAGCAGCCTGCCCGGCGAACCCGGCCCGGATGCGGGCGGATCGTAGAATGCGTCGGGCGTCGCCGGCCGCGCGGCGATCCAGATCGCTGCAAGCGCGAGGCAGCCAAGCGCAGCGATCGCGATCAGCGCGCGCAGCCGTCGGCGCTTCCGCACTCCCGCGTCGCCGCCCTGCCCGTCCATGAGACGCTCTGGTCCTGTCAGACTGAAACCGAATCCGGAAAACGCCG
>CAMFKC010000349.1 GCA_945956975.1 uncultured Methylocystaceae bacterium
GACCATATCGGGCTTGCCGGCTGGCTGTGCGAACGCTTCGACATGCCGATGCTGACGACGCAGACATCCTATCTCGGCTGCCTCAACATTTCGCTGAGCCCCGGCGCGCTCGACGCCAAGCCCTATCGCGACTTCTACCTGCGCCACGGCCTCGACGAGCACACGACCAACCTCGTCACCACCAACGGGCACGGCTACCTGCGCATGGTCTCGCCGCTGCCGCCGACCTTCCAGCGCATCGTGGGCGGCGACCGGCTGCAGATCGGCGGGCGCACCTTCCTCGTCATCACCGGCGATGGCCATGCGCCGGAACAGGCCATGCTGTGGTGCGCGGAAGAGAAGATCTTTCTGGCGGCCGACCAGGTGCTGGCGAAGATCTCGCCCAACGTCAGCGTCTGGGCGGTCGATCCCGATGGCGATCCGCTCGGCCTCTACCTGCGCTCGCTGCGCGAATTGCATGCGCTGCCCGAAGACGCGCTGGTGCTGCCGGGGCATCAATTGCCGTTCTACGGCCTGCACAAGCGGGCCGACGAACTGGCCGAACACCACGAGTCGCGCTGCAAATTGATCGAGGAGGCCGCACACGAGCGGCTGCATTGCTCGGCGGATTTCGTGCCCGTGCTGTTCAAGCGCGCGCTCGACCCGCACCAGATGAGCTTCGCATTCTCCGAGGCGCTTGCGCATGTGAACTACATGCTGCGCAAGGGGCGCCTCGTGTGGGACGCGCCGGATGGGCAGGTGCGGCGCGTGCGGGCGGTTTGAATTCGCTGCGTCACACCCGACCTTCATGCGGAGGAGGCGCGAAGCGCCGTCTCGAAGTATTGGGGGGGCGGCCATGCTTCGAAACGCGCCTTTCAGGCGCTCCTCAGCATGAGGAATTGGCAATGGCCGGGACGAGCCCGGCCATGACGGTCTTGGTCAGAGCGGCGTGAACACATTCCGCGCGTCGTCGCGCGAAATCCTGCCCTTGCGGCCGAGCCCTTCCTTCTCCTGAAGGTCCATCAGCGTCGCCGCATCGCCCGGCGTGTTGGCGATGAAGCGGCTGCCGCTCGACGTCTCGCGGCCGATGACGAGTCCCAGTTCCGGGCCGTTCTTGCCGTGCATGATCGTGTAGGTTTCGATCACGCCTTCGCCTTCGGGCGTTTCGGTAAAGGGCGCCTTGGGCAGCGCGTCGAGCTCGGCCTGCAAGACCTTCGGGCTCTCGCGCGTCCATGCGCCGCGCGTCGGCGTCGTCGAATAGACGGCCCACGAATGCTTGGTGATGTAATTGCCGTTGGCGGTGACGAGCCCGAAGGCGCCGGGCCTCTGCCGCATCTTCCAGACCATTTCGGCGATGGAGAACAGCACATAGCTGTTGCCGGGCCCGCCGAAATAGGGGAGGCCGCCCGTGATCGTCAGGCCGCGCGGATCGTCTTCGGCGAGGCCGAGTTCGCGGCAGGCGATCTCGACCGCGCTCGGGAAGCAGGAATAGAGGTCGAACAGCGCCATGTCGTCGAGCGACTTGCCGGCCATGGCGAGCGCCTTGCGCGCGCCGCGGTGCATCGCGGGCGAGCGCGCGATGTTGTCGCGCTCGGTGAGATACCAGTGGTCGTAGCCATCGGCGCAGCCGTGCAGGTAGACCCATTTGTCTTCCGGCACGCCCGCACGCCGCGCCTCGCCGACCGATGTGATCACGAGCGCGCCGGCCTGGTCGATGAAGGCGTTGGCGTTCATCAGGCGCGGGTAGGGGAAGCCGATCCAGCGGTTCGACTCGTTGACGGTGGCGAGTCGCTCGGCGCTGTAGCCCTCGCGCCGCGTCGCCAGCGGATTGTCGGCGGCGACCGCCGCGAAGCGCGCAAACAGCTCGCCCATCTCGCGCATGTGCGTTGGAACGTCATTACCCTTCTCGCCGCGCACCGCGTTCTCGATCAGCGGATACATGGCGATCGCCGCGCGAAGGCCGTGGGCGTCCTCATGGTCGCTCCAGCCGCGCTTCGATTCGCCGACGAGTTCGGGCGAACCGCCGGGGTCCTCGTTCCACACGCCCTGGATGCCCGCGCGCTCCGCGCCATGCTGCGTGCGCAGCGCCTCGCCGCCGCAGATGAGCGCCGCGCGCATGCGGCCGCCCGCGATCTCCTCGGCGAACCAGTTCACCAGGTATTGCGGCATGTTCCCGCCATTCCAGGTGTAGATCTCGCGGGGCGGCGCGATGCCGAGGCGCTTCGCCACCGAACGCGGCGGATTGGTGGAGGCGCCGAGTTTCGTCGCGAAACGGAAGGACGTATCCGAGAAGAAACGCAGCAGCGCGATCGTGTCGATCGCCTTAGCCATGCCCGGCGCGCCGCAGTCGGCCAGCGCCTTCTGCGCGGCGCCGGCCACCAGGTCGAAGGGCGAGCGCGCCTGCTCGACCGGCGTGGTCGTATCCGTCGTCGCGCCTGCGCCGATCAGGATCGGCGTTCTGTCCTCTGCGCCCGTCATGCGTTCCTCGCGCCTTGTCTGTTTGGCGGGCACGCTATCCGACCCGCGCATGGCCGCAAAGCTCGCGGGCCGCGCGGGGGGCATGTTAGGATCGCATCAAGCGGCGAGAGGCCGCGCGGAGGACAGAATGGCGACGAAGATCGAATCCGATGTCAGCGGCTCGATGTGGAAGCTGATCGCGAGCCCGGGCGACATGGTGGAAGCCGACGCCGAGATCGCCATCATCGAAAGCATGAAGATGGAGATTCCGGTCGTTGCGCCGCGCGCCGGCAAGCTCGCGCGGTTTCTGGTCGCCGAGGGCGAGGCCGTGGCCGAGGGGCAGGTCGTCGCGGAAATCGAATGATTTGCTGAAATGCGCAAGAGCCGGCGCGCAGTCGCCTGCGCCCTCCGGCTCGGTCGCCCCTGCCCCGTCAAACCGGAGGCGCGCCGTTGCGACACGAACAATCTAGCGCCTCTGTCTTGCCGGAAGCTTGCGGCGGCCGCGACAAGTTTAATGATGGTCGAAATTATGAATGGTGGGCCGGGAGGGACTTGAACCCCCAACCAGACCGTTATGAGCGGCCGGCTCTAACCATTGAGCTACCGGCCCGGCGCTCTCGTCAGCGGATTGGGATTAGCGGCTGCCGCGCTGGCGCGCAAGATTCCTAGCGGTCCGTCATGAATCCCAACGCGAGAATGACGGGCGTCACGCAGATCATGGCGAGGTAGGCGACGTTGCGGAAGTTGGCGAGTGTCATGTCGGGCCCGGCGGCGGATGCTGGAGGCTAGACGCGAAAGGTGAAGGCCGGGTTGCGGCGTCAGAAGGCTTTTGGCAGCCCTGCCTGCCGCAAGATTGCATTTGCCGTGTGGCGGCTGGGTATGCCTATCGGGACCGCAAAATTGGTTTGCGTAATGGGGCTGCGCCAAATCTCATGGCTACCCTTGCCCTGGCGCACGAGGGAGCAGCCAGCGGCCTTGAGGAGATCCCGGAGCGGCCGGTCGAACTGCGGCGCCATTCACGCTGCAGCGGGCTCTGCTCCACGCAGCGCCGTAATCTGCAGGAAGACGGAGGTGGGGTCGACGCCGGGGTGATTGTCCGGCAGCAGATCCAGCGCCATCGCGGACATCTTGGAGAGGAGTTCATCCAGCGTCGGCGCATCCGCCGCCGCCGGAATGTCGTCGCAGTGACCGCTCCAGACCGAGGCTTCGCTGTCCCATGCAGCAGCGATCGTGAAAATCAGCGGCTTCTGCATTTCGGCCCCACCTCGCTCCTATGCCTTTTCGTCAGTTGTCGAGGAAGCTCCTCAGCTTCCGGCTGCGGCTCGGATGCTTCAGCTTGCGCAGCGCCTTCGCCTCGATCTGGCGGATGCGCTCGCGCGTCACCGAGAATTGCTGGCCGACTTCCTCCAGCGTGTGGTCGGTGTTCATGCCGATGCCGAAGCGCATGCGCAGCACGCGCTCTTCACGCGGGGTGAGCGATGCGAGCACGCGCGTCGTCGTCTCGCGGAGGTTCGACTGGATCGCGGCGTCGATCGGCAGGATCGCGTTCTTGTCCTCGATGAA
>CAMFKC010000350.1 GCA_945956975.1 uncultured Methylocystaceae bacterium
GGTCGCGATGGGCACGGAAGCGATCCGGAAGAACTGTCTGCAATACGGTCCGCAAGGTCTGCACACGAACTATCAGAGCCACTACAACTGGTGCCTCCGGCAAACACGCGCCGCCGCTTCTGGCGCTGCAGCCCGTGTGAACGGCTTGCTGGCGTCCTGCAACCGCTGAGGCCATGTGACGAGCTGGCAGATTGCCGCGCGCCAGCTTGACCGGTCTTTTCTCAGCGTCTCTGGCATGAAGGTCTGTGCGGGATCGTTCGTTCGTCCTGTTCCCGCAATCTTGTCTGTCCCGGCAAAGCCGGGACAGACTTCATCTTCTGGTCACCGCGCGAGCATCGTCTGCGCCAGCGCGCGGGCGCCGGCCGCGAGGCGTTCCCAGCGCGGCAGCAGGGGGCGGCCGAAACGCATGGAAATATCGAGACCGCCCTCGCGGAAAACGCTGAGGCAGGTTTCCGGAAGGCCGTCCGACGGCGTCGTCGGACGCGCGCAACGCGCAGCAAAGGCCCGTCCTTCGGGTGGCGCGAAGTAGAGGTCTTCGCCCTGATAGGGCGAGCCGTCCTGAAAGGCGCGCTTGATGAGGCCTTCTTCCGTTTCCTCGACGCCCGGCTCGAGGAAGCGGGCGTAGAGAAGTCCCACCATGTCGGCAGGGGCCATCTTTTTGTCGGCTCGCGCGAAGGTGAAGAAGACCAGCGCGTTCTTTCCCGAGCCGTCTGCTTCGGCGAGCGGAATGGCGCTATCGCCGGCTGGCCGGAAGTCCGGGAAGGTTGCGGCAATCTCCAGAGATTCGAAGCGTCCGCCCGACTGGCCGCCGCCGAAACGCGCGTAGGCGGGCGCATAGACGAGGGTGACGTCGCCGATGGTGGAGGCAACCAGCGTGCGGTTTTGGTTGGCGCGTTGCGTGATATACCAGCCGAGCGCGCCGGAGCCTGCGACCAGCGCGGCGCCGAAGGCGTAGACGAGATAGCGGGCGCGACGCGACATGCGGTGCGACTATGACAGATTCGCACGGGAACAAGGGACGCGGGATGCCGATCCGGCCTTTTACAGAAATTGCCGACAAGCAGGCGCTGGAGGAGGGCGCGGTATTCGCACCGCGCTTCGACGAAACCGGGTTGATCGTCTGCATGACGGTGGAGGCGACGACAAACGAGCCGCTGATGCTCGCGTGGATGAACGCCGAAGCGCTTGCGCTGACCCTGGAGACAGGCGTGGCGCATTACTGGTCGCGATCGCGCAACTCGCTCTGGCGGAAAGGCGATACATCCGGCCAGACTCAGCAGGTGATCGAGATGCGCGTCGACTGCGACCAGGACGCGATCCTGCTCCGGGTGGAGGCGGGCGGCGATGGCGGGGCCTGCCATACCGGCCGCAAATCGTGTTTTTACCGTTCCGTCGATCCGGCCACGGGCGGGCTTCGGTTCATCGAGCGCTAACGACGCTGGAACTTTCGCGTTTACACGCCATTTTATTAATGATCTAGCGACGCTGCCGGATCAGCCTCCGTGGATGGAGCAAGCAGGGCCAATGCCCGAAGCCCAGCGAGACCGGCGATGATGTCGTTCATGCGTAAAGCCCAGGCCATGTGGAGCGACGATTCCGGCGCGAGCCCGCAGTCCGTCGCGCCTATCAGGCCTGTCGTCCCTGCGGGCGTCACGCCTGCTCCCCGCCGCCCCCGCATCGGCGTCGCCCTCGGCGCTGGCGCTGCCCGAGGCTGGTGCCACATCGGCATTCTCCGGGAATTCGAGGCTGCGGGCCTCAAGCCTGACATCGTTGCCGGCACATCGATCGGCGCGCTGGTGGGCGGCTGCTATGCGGCGGGCCAACTCGACGCTATCGAAGACTTCAGCCTGTCTCTGTCGCGGCGGCGGGTGCTGTCTCTACTCGATCTGTCCTTTTCCGGCGGCGGCCTGTTCTCCGGCTCGCGCTTGCGCGAAAAGCTGGAGAAGGCGCTCGCCGGCATGACGGTAGATGGGCTCTCGGTTCCGTTCGCCGCTGTCGCGACCGAGATTTCCACCGGGCATGAGATTTGGCTGCGCTCCGGGCCGCTGGCCCGCGCGCTCAACGCTTCATATGCGTTGCCAGGATTGCTCGAGCCGCAGAACGTCGATGGCCGCTGGCTTTTCGACGGCGCGCTGGTCAACCCCATCCCGGTTTCCGTCTGCCGGGCGCTCGGAGCCGACATTGTTATCGCGGTGAACGTTGTTTCCGACTCAATGTTTCGCGGCACCGTGATCGGCGACCGCAACATTGGCGACGAGACGACCGAAGTGCTGGCGCAGAAGGTTGAAGACGTGACCGGCGGAGGCTGGCTCGGCAGCGTTGCGTCGCCGACAGCGCTCATCAAGCGACGCCTGCGGCGGACCACGCACGACGGGCCTGGCGTCGCCTCGGTTATGCTCGATGCATTCTCTATCACGCAGGATCGCATTGCGCGCTCGAGGCTTGCCGGCGATCCGCCGGACGTTCTGATCAACGCGCGGCTGGAAAAATTCGGCTTGTTCGATTTCCATCGGGCGGCGGAAATGATCGAGATCGGCCGCGAGATGGCGCGTCGTCGTCTGCCCGATATCCTCGAACACACCAGTATGAACGCTGTCGTAGACCCGGTCGCCGCGCAGGCTTGAAGAACGCGTCGCGTTGCTTCACGTTCGGCCGCCAATGTCTGATGGGGCTGGAGTATGCAGGCGATCCTGACGATTTTGGCCCTGTGCGGCCTGCTGTGCGGCGCCGCCGCGGCGCAGACACCGCCGACGCCTGGCGAACTAGCTGCCTATACAGGTCTCCACGCAGCGGTCGCGCGCGAGAGCCTTTCCGAAATCCGACGATTGGCGGACGCGGGAGGGCTCGATGCACGCGACGGCAACGGACGCACGCCGCTGCATGTTGCCACTTTCCAGAAACGGCCGGACGTTACGCGAGCGCTGATCGCCGCCGGCGCCGATCCCAGCCTGCTCGACAAGCAACGCTATGACGCTGTGACCATCGCGAGCGTACAGGACGACGCGCCGACATTGCAGGCCCTTCTTGCTTCCGGCGCCAGCGCGAAACTGACGACGAGCGTCTTCGACGGAACGGCGCTGATTGCGGCAGCCCATCTCGGCCACGATGGCATCGTCCGTCAGCTGATCGCGGCCGGCGCGTCGCTCGACCACGTCAACAATCTTGGTTGGACGGCGCTGATCGAGGCGGTGATTCTCGGCGATGGCGGCAGGCGGCACGTAGAGACCGTCCGTGCGCTCGTGGCGGCCGGCGCGCGTCGCGACGTCGGCGATCGCCAAGGCGTCACGCCGCTGCAGCATGCGCAAGCGCGCGGCTATCGCGAGATGGTCGCGCTGCTGTCGAACGACGCCGCGAGATAGATGCCGCGAGCGCGGTCAGGCGCTGGCGATATATTCGCGAAGCGCGCGGTGCTCGGTTTCGATCGCCTCGAGGCGGATCTTCACGACGTCGCCGATCGACACGAGGCCCAGCAGTTCACCGTGGCGCACCACCGGCAGGTGGCGGAAACGTCCGCGCGTCATCTGCTCCATGACATGGTCGATGGAATCGTCGGGATCGCAGGTCACGACATCGCGCGTCATGACGTTGCGCGCCTCGAATTCCAGGGCCGCAGCCCCGTGGCTGGCGAAGGCGCGCACGAGGTCGCGCTCCGAGACGATGCCGGCCACCGAACTCCCGGCGTCGAGGACCAGCACAGAGCCGATGCGGCGCGTGCTGAGCTGCTGGGAGATCTGGGCGACCGAGGTCCCCGGCGTGACCGTGTAAACGAGACCACCCTTACGCGACAGGATATCGGAGACGAACATGGGTTCCCCCTCACTGTGATTACAGGTCTGGTAAACGCCAACGCTGTAGCGCGGAGCGAGGTTGCGGGCGATAAAGCCCCTCATGAACGATGCTCGATCGGCCCTCGTCCTCTTCTCCGGTGGCCAGGATTCCACCACGTGTCTGGCCTGGGCGCTAGAGCGATTTACGCATGTCGAGAC
>CAMFKC010000351.1 GCA_945956975.1 uncultured Methylocystaceae bacterium
GCCCAAAGAAGCGAGAGCATGTGCTCCATCATGGCGACGAGCTTGGATTGGCTGTGGCGCCTCAGCACGTCGCCCCGCCGGCCGGGAACGGGGTGCCAGAGGTTGAGCAGGGCGGCCGCGCCGGATGCCGCCATCACATAGGCCGTGGTGACCAGTCCGGCCTTGGCGCCGGCGGACCAGACAAAAGCAAGCGGCAGGCCGATGATGACAAGCAGCGGCAGGGCGATCGCCTCGAGCTTGCGGCGCTCCACATCGCGGCGCGACACGGGCGCCGTCGCGAGAAACTCGGGCGCATCCTCGCTGGAGATGGCGAGCCAGGCGAGCGAGGCGGCGACATTGGAGGCCACCGCGACCAGCGCGGGCGCGGTCGCGAGGGCGAGCGAGCCGTTCGGCCCCATTGCGCGCCACAGCACAACCGAGATCGGCATGGTGTAGATGATCTGGAGCAGGATCTGCGAGGCCAGTCCGGGATCGCGCGAGATGAGCCGCCATTCCTTGCGCCGCAGGGCCACGCCCACTCCGGCGTGAAAGCGGGTCGCGCGCCTGCGCCGTGGCGTCTCGCGGCGTTCGGAGCCGATGGCGGCGCCCGCTCCGCGCATGAAGAATTCGCCGAGCGTGAGAACGGCCGCCAAAAAGACCGCGATCGAGACTCCGCACCAGATGAGAAGCGGCCAGCCTTCGCCCGCAGCCGCGCGCACCGGCAGCCAGAGCAGGCTGTCGGTTTCGAACAGGCCGCCGGCGCGGACGCCCGCCAGCCAGTCGTTGACCGTCATGCGGGTTGCGGGCGAAACGATGTTGTAGGCTTGCAGGCCGATGGCGAACGACGCGCCGATCAGCGTCGCCAGGACGTTGGCGACGACGCGCGTGCGTCGCGGCCCGACGAGCCGGAACAGGCCGAGCATCAGCACAAGGCCGACGGCCGTGCCGAACAGGCCGGCCGCGGCCAGCGCCGGATAGATCGCCAGCCAGCGCGCATCGGCGATCCAGGCCAAAGCATTGGCGATCGGCAGCATGAAGATCGCGACCGAGAGGATGGATTCGAGCGCGATGGCGAGGCTTCGCGCGGCGAAGACGGGCCGCGCCGGCATCGGCGACGACAGGACGATGTCGAGATCGCCGCGCGTGTAGAGCGCGCGCGTCGCGTTGGTCAGCGCCTGCGAGACGATCCAGGGCAGGATGAACAAAGCCGCCGCGCCTACATAGGGGAAGAGCGCGCGGGGATCGTCGCCGAAATCCGTCAGCGCCGCGTCGAGCGCGAAGAAGGCCAGCGCGTGAAAAAGGAACACGGCAGCGCTCAGGATCAAAGCGATCTTCATCGGGCCGGACTTGCCGAAGAAGGCGCGCACCCGCCTGCGCGCGAGCGTCATGTCGTGGGCGGCGAACCAGAGGAAGGTCGCAGGGGCGAACTGCATCAGGCGGCGCGCTCTGCCGGGGCGCCGGTAAGGCGCAGGAAGACTTCTTCGAGTGTCGCACTGCCGTCGCCCGCCTGGCGCTGCAAGTCCGCGAGTTCGCCCTCGGCCACCAGGCGCCCGTGCTGGATGATGCCGATGCGATCGGCCAGCCGCTCGGCGACTTCGAGGATGTGCGTCGTCAGGATCACCGCGCAGCCGCGCCGCGTGCGTTCGCGCAGCAGGTCCTTGACGAGGCGGGCGGCCTGCGCGTCCAGCCCCGTCAAGGGCTCGTCGAGCATGAGCAGCTTGGGATCGTGGATCAGCGCGCCGGCCAGCGCCACTTTCTGTTTCATGCCGCGCGAGAAGCCCTCGCAGCGCGCGTGGGCGTTCTCGGCGAGGCCGAGCGTGGCGAGCAGTTCGTCGGCGCGAGGCTCGGCGACCTGCGGCGGCACGCCCCACAGGCCCGCGACGAATTCGAGATATTCGAGCGGCGTCAGCTTGTCGTAGAGCATGGGTTCGTCCGGCAGCCAGGCCGTCACCCGCTTGGCCGCAATCGGTTCGCGCAAAGCGTCGACGCCGAAGATCGAGATAGAGCCGGAATCCGGCGGCAGAAGGCCCGCCACCATGCGCAGCGTCGTGGTCTTGCCTGCGCCGTTGGGCCCAAGCAACGCATAGAATTCGCCGGCGCGGATCGTCAGGTCGAGGCTGTCGACCGCCGGCCTGCCGAAGGATTTGGAAAGATTTTGCAGGCGCAGGGCAGGCCTGGCGGCGTCGGGCGTTGGGACGTCGGACATAGCGACCTCGTCGAAGGGAGCGCCAATAGAGTAGAGAAGCGCTGTTGCCTTGGAGTTAACCGGCTGACCTGTCGGCGCGTTTTGCGGCCCGCCTGCGCAACCGCCATCTCCCATTTACGTATTGGCGGTTTTGCTTAGCGCAACTGCCAAGGATCAGATAAACTCGGTCAGCAAGAACCCGGCCGACAGGGAATTAGAGGACGTTCAATGCGTAACAACAAGTCAGAGGCCGCCAATGGCTCTGCAGCCGCCGCCGCGATGACGGAGTCGGGCGCCATCGATCAGGTGCGCGAACTGCTGTTCGGCGCCACGAAGCGCACGACCGAGGCCCGGCTCGACGAGATCGACCGGCAGATCGCGCTGCTGCGCGACGATCTCAATGCGCGTTTCGCGTCGCTCGAGGCCATGCTGGGCCAGCAGGGCCGCGACACCGACACCAAGCACAACCAGTCGATCGACAATATCGGCCAAGCCATCGCCGACCTCGGCGCGACCATCCGGGCGATGGGAGCGGGCGGAAAGGCCCGTTGAGATGAACCGGCCGGCCGGCCAGCCAGAATTCGAGCTCGACCGGCTGAAGCGATTGTTGCTCCAGCCGGAGACGGACCGGCTGGAGGCGTCCGAGGCCCGGCTGGACGCGCTCGACCGGCGGCTCGGCACGCCCGACAGGCTCGAGGCGGCAACATCTGAAATTCTCGTCGAAGCCTTCCGCAAGGCCGAGGTCGCGCGCCACCGCGAGCTTGCCGGAGCCGTCGCGCCGGTCGTCGTCGCCGCGATCCGCAGCGAGATCAAGAATTCCAAGGACATGATGGTGGAGGCGCTCTACCCGATCACGGGGCGCCTCGTGGCTGCGGCGGTCGCCAACGCCTTTCGGGACCTGGTCGCCGATCTGAACGAGCGGCTCGATCGCTCGCTGTCCACACGCTACTGGCGCCTGCGCTTCCAGTCGGTGATGACGGGGCGCCCGATCAGCGAACTCGCGCTCGCCGATGCGCAGCGGCCGGAGGTGCGGCGCCTGCTTCTGCTCGAACGCGGCAGCGGCCGGCTGGTGGCCGCCTGGCATGCCGACGGCGAAACAGAAGATCAATCGGAGCTGGTCAGCGGGCTGATCGCGGCGATCACGGAATTCGCCTCCAGTGTCTATGGATCGCGCAGCGGCGAATTGCGGTCGCTCGACATGGGCGGCGCGCGCGTGTTCCTGCGCGGCGCGCCGGTCTATCTCGTGGCCGCCGAATGCGCGGGCGCGCTGCGTCCCGAACACGAGCGCGAACTCGACGACGCCTTCCTGTCGTTGATTTCGCGCATCGACCATGCGCCCGGCGACGCCGGTCCCGCGCTGGCGCATATGGCGGCGACGCTGTTTTCGCAGCGCCTCCCGTCCGAAAAGAAATCGAGCCTGCCGCTGGTCGCTATCGGCTTGATCGTCGTGGCTCTGCTCGGCTGGTGGGCGAGCGGACCGATCCTGCGCAATCTGCACGAGCGGCGGATCGACGGCGCGTTTACGGCGGCGCTCGCCGCCAGGCCGGAGCTCGAAGCGTTTCCGCTGCGCATATCCGTCGACCACGCCAAGAAGAAGGTGACCCTCGCGGGGCTCGCGCCGTCGGACGCCGCCGGAGCCGCCATCGCCGAAGCGCTGGCCGCGCCAGCCGCACCCTACGCGGTGGCGTCGCATGTCGTCAGCGTCGGCGCGGTCGCCGAATTGCAGGACCTGCGACGGCGTGAGGAATCGATGGCGACGCAGATCGCCGCGATTGCCGAAAGCGCGAAGGCGACGGACGCTCGGCTCGCGACGATCGAGAC
>CAMFKC010000352.1 GCA_945956975.1 uncultured Methylocystaceae bacterium
ATGAAGACGCCGTCGACGCCTTCGGTGGCGACGATGGCGTCGAGATTGTCGAGGCCCTTCTGCGTCTCCACCTGCACGAGCACGCAGATCTCCTCCTCGCAACGCGTGTGGTAGTCCTTGATGCGGCCGAAGCGCGAGGAGCGGGAGCCGCCGGAAAAGCCGCGCACGCCGCGCGGCGGATAGCGGGTGGCCGCGACGGCGGCGGCGGCTTCCTCGGCCGTGTTGACGACCGGCAGCAGCAGGGTCTGCACGCCCATGTCCAGAAAGCGCTTGATCAGCACCATGTCGTTCCAGGCTGGCCGCACGATCGGATGGACGCCGTTCTCCATCACGGCCTGCAACTGGCTCAGCACCTGCGGGATTTCGTTGGGGGAATGCTCGGTGTCGAGCAGCAGCCAGTCGAAGCCGGAACCCGCGACGATTTCGACGGAGACGTGGCTTGCCAGCGAGCACCACAGGCCGATCTGCTGGCGGCCCGCCTTGATGGCGTGTTTGAAAGTGTTGCGCGGCAGGTCCAAGGCGAGCGTCTCCCAGAGGGCGCGGATTGGACCATGCGGCCTCCGTCGCCGCAAGCGACGCGCGGACATGCCTGTCCCGCATTGGGTTGCGCCGCCCAGAGGGCGCGGATAACCATGCGCCTCCAAGAAAATCGGGGCGCGGCATGGCATTTCCCTTCAAAGACGCGGTCGCGGTGGTCACCGGCGCGGGCGGCGGGCTCGGCGCGGCGCTGGCGCTCGACCTCGCCGGACGGGGCGCGCGGCTGGCGCTGACCGACCGCAATCCAGAGACGCTGGCGAAGAGTTGCGAAGCCTGCCGCGCCGCCGGCGCCGAGGTGAGCGAGCATGTCTTCGACATGGCGGACGCAACCGCCGTCGCGGCGCTGCCGGACGTGGTGGTGGAGCGGCACGGGCGGGTCGATCTCCTCGTCAACAATGCCGGCGTCGCCCTCGCCGGCACGTTCGAGCAGATCGGCCTCGACGATTTCGAATGGCTCATGAACATCAACTTCTGGGGTCCGGTGCGCATGTGCAAGGCGTTCATGCCCGCGCTGAAGGCGCGCCCCACCGCGCATATCGTCAACATCTCCAGCCTGTTCGGGCTGGTGGCGCCGCCCGGCCAGACCGCCTATTGCGCGGCCAAGTTCGGCATTCGCGGCTTCTCGGAGTCTCTGCGGCACGAACTGGGGGACACGAACATCGGCGTGACCGTCGTGCATCCCGGCGGCATCCGCACCAGCATCGCGCTGTCAGCGCGCATTCCGGCGGGCGTGAATTCAACGGAATTGCAGGAGCAGATGCAGAAGTTCAACGCCTTCCTGACCACGGACCCGGCGGCCGCCGCGCGCACGATCACCGACGGCGTCGACCGCAAGGCGCCGCGCGTGCTGATCGGGCCAGATGCAAGGCGCGGCGACATCCTGCAGCGGCTGATGCCGGGCAAATACTGGAACATCATGAAGCGCAACATCGAACGCGCCATGAAGTGAGGCCAGCCATGACCAGTCTGCGCGCCCGTTTCATCAATTTCGCCCTTCGCCACTCGGTGAAGCAGGGGCTCGCGCGATCGAAGACGCCGCAGGACGTGCGGCGCGTGTTCAATTCCACCCGCGCCTTTCCGCCGCGCGGGGTGACGTTCACGCCGGCCACGCTGGGCGGCGTGCCGGGCGAATGGGTCGAGGCCGCCGGCGCGCCGCCGCAGGGCACGCTGCTCTACCTGCACGGCGGCGGCTATGTCGGCATGTCGCCGCGAACCCACCGGGCGATCACGGGCGGCTTCGCCAAGCGCGGACTACGCGTCTTTGCAGCCGACTACCGGCTGGCGCCGGAGCATGTGTTTCCGGCCGCGCTGGACGACGCCACCGCCGCCTGGACCGCGCTGCGCGCGGGGGCGCAGGGGCCCTGCCATGTGGCGGGCGATTCCGCGGGCGGCGGGCTCACGCTGGCGCTTCTGCTCAACCTGCGCGATCGCGGTCTGCCGCTGCCCGATTCAGCGGTCGCATTTTCGCCCTGGACGGACCTCGCGATCACCGGTCCGTCGATGCGGGCCAACGCCGCGCGGGATCCGCTGCTGGTGTCCGACGGCATCGAGACGATCGCCGGCGCCTATCTCGGCGGCGCAGATCCGCGCAATCCGCTGGCCTCGCCCCTCTACGGCGACTATGCCGGACTGCCGCCGATCCTGTTCTCGGTCGGCGACACCGAGATCCTGCTCGACGATTGCCTGCGCGCCGCCGAGCGGGCGAAGGCGGCGGGCGTGACTACGAAGGTCTGCGTGGAACGAGACATGCCGCACGTCTTCGTCTTCGCCAACCGGTGGACGCCGGAGGCGCGCCGCGCGATGGACGAAGCGGCGGGGTTCCTGAACGCGGCGGGCGCCAAGCGCGCCTGACGCGAAAAGGCCGGCGCGAACGCCGGCCCCTCCTCCAATCGCAGATGTCAGGCGGCTTACGCCGCCGGCTGCAGCGCGGGCGCGTCGGCGCGCCAGACACGGGCGACAGCGCGCACGCAATCCGACACTTCGCCGGGCTTCATTGCCGTGTTCAGGGCGAGCATGGCGAGGCCGTGCAGTTCGGCCCACCACAGGCGCGCCATGGTCTCCGTCGGAATGTCCTTGCGCAACGCGCCGACGGCCTGCGCCGCCGCGACCGGTTCCGCCATCATGTCGAGCAGCGCGCGATACTGGGCCGCGCATGCGCCGCCCTCCTGCGCCATCACGCGATATTCGCCGGGACGCGTCAGGGCGAAGTCGAGGTAGCCGCCGGCGATGGCCTCGAGACGGTCGCCGGGCGAGGCCGCCCGCTCGTCCTCCAGGCGCGCGCGCAGCGATGCGACGCCCAGGCGGGCGATCTCCTCGAGCAGCGCGCCCTTGGAGGCGAAGTGGCGGTAGACGGCGGCATGGCGCACGCCGGTAATGCCGGCGATCTCGCGCAGCGTGAAATCCGGCCCCGCGCGCTGCACCGTCAGTTCCGTCGCAGCGGCGATCAGGGCGTTGCGCAGGTCGCCGTGACGATAGGCGCCGGGCGGCTTCGTCATCCGTCGGGCGGATGTCTCCGCGCTCGTCGCGGTCGCAGCTTCCATATGCATCTCCTCGCCCCCTCCTCGAATGGCGGTTTCGCCTGATGCAAGCACCCACCTTTCCGGGCGACTTTTCCTTGATCCGTATCAACTCGGGTCCGCCAGAGCGCCGAACGCTTAGAATTGAGGCGGGCAGTATTGTCGGACCTCCTTGCCGGACATCGACAGCGGCCCATGTTTCCGGCAGATTTCGCCTCCCAAAACGAGGATTCCATGGATCACCTTCCCGAGAACCTGAAATTCGGCGCGCATCAATCGGTCACCCGGATCGAGGACGAACGGCTGCTGACCGGCCAGGGCCGCTACATCGACGATCGCGCTGAGGCCGGGGCTCTCTGGATGGTTCTCCTGCGCTCGCCGCATGCGCACGCCCGAATCGTCTCGATCGACACGACCGAGGCGAAGGCTGGCGCGGGCGTCGTTGCGGTCTACACAGGCGCAGAGCTTGTCGCTGCCGGCGTCGGCGCGCTCCCGGCGCCTCCGCCGCTGTTCAAGCGGCCGGACGGCGCCGACATGAGCGCGCCGCCGCGGCGCATTCTGGCGGACGAAACCGTGCGGTTCGTGGGCGAACCTGTCGCGGCGGTCGTCGCGGAGACCCGCGAGGCGGCCTATGACGCGCTGGAGTTGATCGCCGTCGACTATGATACGCTGCCGTCGGTGACCGACGTGCGGGCGGCGGTCGAACCCGGAGCCCCGAAAATCTGGCCCGCGACGCCGGATAATTTCGTCGCGACGCATGCCTATGGCGACAAGGCGCAGATCGACGGCGTTTTTGCCTCCGCCGCGCACACGGTCTCGCTGGAGATCATGAACCAGCGCCTCATTCCTTTTGCTCTGGAGCCGCGCGGCGCGCTGGCGGAGGTCAATCCCGAGACCGACCGGCTGATCCTGCGCACGCAATCGC
>CAMFKC010000353.1 GCA_945956975.1 uncultured Methylocystaceae bacterium
GCTTGCGCCGCGCTCCGTCATCGCCCAACGTCCGCCGGGCCCGTAGAGGGCGACGTTGAATGCGCAATGATTTTCTGCAAGCGCCTCGCGACCGCCGCGCCGCGCCCACGCGTAATAGGGCGAAAAGACGCTGCCGATGAAGACGATGATCGTCAGGCCGAATTGCCCGTCATCGCTGAGCGCGTCGACATACCACCACGCGTAGCCGCCGGGCGGGACCGCGCGCGCGAAGCCAAGTCCTGCATCAGCGCCTGCGCCGCCAGCCTGCCCGAAATCGCCGCGATCGGGACGCCCGCGCCCGGATGAGCGCTGCCCCCGGCCACATAGAGGCCTGGAATTTTCGTCCGCGAACCCGGCCGTTGAAACGACGCCCGCCAGCCGTGCGTCGCCTGGCCGTAAAGCGCGCCGCCCGTCCTGGGAAACAGCGCGTTGAACTGCATCGGCCCCGTCATGATCTGTTCGCCCAGGGGCTCGATCGTCAGTCCGCATGTTTGCATGAGCGCGCTCGCCTGCGTTCGGCATCGTTCCATCTCCTCAGGGGCAGGCGCGGAATCGTCGCCGATCGCCGGCGCATTGACGAGGCAGAACAGGCGTTCGCCATCCTGTCCCGAAGCGCCGTCGAAGCGGTCCTGTGCGCAGATGTAGATTGTCGGATTTTCGGGCAGCCGCCGTTGCTTGAAAATCGCGTCGAATTCCGCCCGGTAGTCATCGCTGAAAAAGACATTGTGCCGCACGAGATCGAAGCCGCGCGGCCGGCCCACGCACGCCCAGGTCAACGCGGAAAGCGAGCGCTTCGGATTGCGCATCGTGACCGATGCGGTCGCGGCCTCGCCGAAGGCGCCGCTGACGAGCGCCGCGCAATCGGCGTTGCACAGAACCGCGGACGCGGCGATGCGTTCTCCGCTGCGCAGGACGACGCCGCGCGCGCGCCCCGCGGAAATTTCGATTTCTGAGACCTGCGCTCCGTAGATCAGGTCGACGCCTTTTTCGCGCGCCAGCGCTTCCATCGCCTCCGCCAGCCGCACCATGCCGCCCTCGACTGCCCAGACGCCCGACTGTTCGACATGGGCGATCAACATCAAGGTCGCAGGCGCAAGGAAAGGCGAACTACCGCAATAGGTCGCGTAGCGGCCGAAGAGCTGGCGCAGGAGCGGGTGCGCAAAATACTTCTCGAGATCGCTCCACAATGTCGCGAACGGACTGATGCCGACGAGATCGGCGATCCGGTCCGGGGCGCAGCGCCAGACGAGTTGCGCGAGGCCCGGGCGAGCCGCCCGCACAAAGGTCTGGTCGAGCGCTGCGAAGGTGCGGCGGGCGCGGGCGCAATAGCGGCGGTACCCGGCCGCTTCCCGCGCGCCCGCGAATTCGCCGATCGCGTCCGCCGACCTATCGATATCCGCAAACAGGTCGAGCCGTGCGCCGTCGCGCCAGGCGTGTCGAGCCAGAATTTCGAGCGGCCGCAGGGGCACACGTTCGTCCAGACATGCGCCTGCGTCATCGAAGAGACTGTCGAAAACGTCCCGCATCGTCATGACGGTGGGGCCAGCGTCGATCTTCGCGCCGGCCGATTCCACCGTCCGCATCTTGCCGCCGGCGCGTGCGGCGCGTTCCAGAACGGTGACGGCCATGCCCTGACGGGCAAGATCAATTGCGGCTGCGAGACCGCCGACGCCCGCGCCGATCACGACCACCCGCTCGCTCGATGCCGTGGCGCCCATCCTGTCCGTCCGATTTCGCGGATGTATATTAGTGTTGACAAGTCATAGCGACAAGTAGACGCTACACTTTCATTTCGGCGGGAGGCGATCATGAATCCTCTGGCGCGCATCGAGGCGGCGGTCGAAGCCGCGATCGGTTCCGTCGAGCGGCCGGGCTGCCCGCCCGGGCTATCCGCCGCCATGCGCTACGCCGTCATTCCCGGCGGCGCCCGCATCCGTCCCAAGCTCTGCCTGGCGGTCGCCGGCGCATGCGCGGCCGACGACCCCATTCTTGTCGACGCCGCGGCGACATCCATCGAACTGCTGCATTGCGCTTCGCTCGTGCACGACGACCTGCCGTGCTTCGACAACGCCGACACGCGCCGCGGCCGTCCGTCCGTTCATCGCGCCTTCGGGCAGCCACTGGCCGTGCTCACCGGCGATGCGCTGATCGTGCTGGCCTTCGAGCTTCTGGCGCGCGCGGGTCGCGTGGCGCCTGCGCGACTTGCCGACCTGACGCTGATCGTCGCGCGGTCCGTCGGCGGGCCGACCGGCATCGTCGCGGGACAGGCGTGGGAATGCGAGCAGGCGCTCGATCTCAGCCAGTATCATCGCGAAAAAACCGGATCGCTGTTCGTCGCCGCGACCATGGCGGGCGCCGCCGCCGCCGGCTACGCGGCCGACGGCTGGCGTGCGCTGGGCGACTACATTGGCGAAGCGTTCCAGGTTGCAGACGATATCAAGGACGTGCTCGCCAAGGACGGCGACATCGGCAAGCCCGCAGGACGAGACGCTGCGCTCGGGCGGCCGAACGTCGTGAATTCTTTCGGCGTCGCTGCTGCGGTCGAGCGACTCGAGGACCTTCTTGCGAAGGCGCAGGAATCGATCCCGGATTGTCCGGGACGCGAGGCGCTCGGCAAGCTGGTGCGCGCCGAGGCGTCGTCGTTCGTGCCTAAGAAACTGCTGCGCGTCGCCGCCTGACCATGTTCGGCGGCGCATCCCTTTCGGCGGATGCGTCGGCGCAGCGTCTGTCCATGCGGGACAGGGCGCTGGCGTTGCGCGACCGCATCTATGCGAGCGAAGCCTTCCGCCGCTTCGCCGTCGCCTTTCCGCCCACGCGTTTCGTAGCGCGGCGGCGCGCGCGGGCCCTGTTCGATCTCGTTGCCGGTTTCGTCTACAGCCAGACCCTGTTTGCTTGCGTGCAATTGCGGCTGTTCGACACCCTCGCGGACGGGCCGCTGTCGATCGACGACCTCGCGCGCCGGGCGGATCTGCCGGTCGACGCAATGCAGCGCCTCGTCAAATCCGCGATGGCGCTCGATCTGCTGCAACAGCGCAGCGGCGGGCGCTTCGGTCTCGGGCCGCTCGGCGCCTCGCTGCGCGGCTCCCCCGGCGTGTCCGCCATGATCGAGCACCACGCGATGTTCTATGCGGACCTGGCTGACCCGGTCGACCTGCTGCGCCACGGCGCGCGCGGCGAAGGCCTGTCGGCGTACTGGGCCTATGCGCAGACGTCTGATTCGAGCGCCATCGACGCAGATGCGGCGCGGCGCTACTCGGCGCTGATGTCGGCGTCGCAGCGCATGGTTTCTGACGAAATCTTTGCGCATCGGCCGTTCGACGGCTGCCGGAGACTGCTCGATGTGGGCGGCGGCGACGGCACTTTTGCGCGCGCCGTCGCGAACGCGTGTCCGGATCTGGCTGTGTCGCTGTGCGACCTGCCGCCAGTCGCGGCAGTGGCGCGCCGCAAGATCGCGGCGGACGCCAATGCGGCGCGAATCGAGGCGCTGGACTGCGACTTCAAGTCTCAGCCCCTGCCGATCGGCGCGGACGTCATATCGCTTGTTCGCGTGCTGCACGATCACGACGATCCTGTGGTCGCCAATCTACTTCGCGCCTGCTGGAAAGCCTTGCCGCCCGGCGGACGCATCGTGATTGCAGAGCCGATGTCGGCTGCGCGGACCGCAGAGCCCATGGGCGACAGCTATTTCGGCTTCTACCTGCTCGCAATGGGCTCGGGCCGTCCGCGACGGATGGAAGAAACCGCTGCAATGCTCACTGAAGCGGGCTTTGCGAACATCTCGAGTCCGCGTCCGCGCATGCCGCTGATCGCCGGTCTGATCACAGCGACAAAGCCCCTTGACGACAAAACAAATTGACAATGAAAAATGACAGTTTAACGTGACACTACAGAAGTGCCGTCGCGAGACGGATGGAGTCATTCGATGAACACGGTAGCGGTCGTCTTGAATGCTCCCCAATCTCTTGCCCTTCGAGAG
>CAMFKC010000354.1 GCA_945956975.1 uncultured Methylocystaceae bacterium
GCCCCAGTCCGCGCATTCGGCTGCCGGATAGGTGTCGCCGAGCAGCAGCAGCTCTCGCGTACGGCCCCACCCCACCAGCTGAGGGAGCACGGCGGCTTCGACCACTGAAGGGATTCCGAGTTTCACCTCCGGCATCCCGTAGCGCGCGCTGGCTGACGACACGCGCATGTCGCAGGCCGCCGCCAGCTCCATGCCCGCGCCGTAGCAATGGCCGTTCACGCGGGCGACGACGGGAACCGGGCAGCGCCGCACGACTGCGCAGCAGCCGTGAACGCGCGTGATGAAGGCGCGCGCCTTCGCGCTGTCGAGCCCCGCCATCTCGGCAATATCGGCGCCCCCGACGAAGGCCCGCGGGCCGGCGCCGGTGACGACGATGGCGCGCACTTGCGGATCGGCACCGCACTTTTCGACTGCCGCAACAAAGGCCTCCATGACGGGCGAGGACAGGGCATTGAGCTTGCTCTGGTTGTCGATGGCGATGCGCGCGACCTTGCCGCCGCCGCGCGTCTCGAACGTCACATCCACCTTCGCCTGACCGCCCAAGGACGCCTCCCATGTGATTTGGAATTGTCTTACAATAATGGCTACAAAGAGCGCCGGGGTCGAGCCGCGATCAATGCGCGGCCGGAATACGCCGCACGCGCGGCCGGGAGGAAAGAATGAAGGTCAAGGGCAGGATCGTCGTGGTTACGGGCGGCGCGGACGGCATCGGCAAGGGACTCTGCGAGCGTTTTGCGGCGGAGGGCGCGAGGAAGGTCGTTGTGCTGGATCGCAATGGCGCGGGCGCCAAGGCGACCGCCGAGGCGATCGGCGGCGTCGCCTATGAATGCGACGTGGCGAAGGAAGACCAGGTCAAGCGCATCGTCGATGAGGTCGAGAAGACGATCGGACCGATCTCTATCTTCGTCTCCAACGCCGGCATCGGCGATTTCGGCGGCAAGCAGGACGACGCCACCTCGCAGCCGAACGACCAGTGGCAGCGCGGCTGGGAGGTCAACGTCATGGCGCATGTCTATGCGGCGCGCGCCTGCCTTCCTCACATGATCCCGCGCGGCGAAGGCTATTTCGTCAACACGGCGTCCGCCGCCGGCCTGCTCAACCAGATCGGCAACGCCTGCTACGGCGTCACCAAGCACGCCGCCGTCGGCTTCGCGGAAATTCTCGCCATTACTCATCGCGACCAGGGCATCCGCGTCTCGGTGCTGTGCCCGCAGGCGGTCGACACGCCGCTGCTGCGCCGCGCCGGCGAAGGCTCGCAGAATGTCGACGGCGTGCTGACGCCGGCGCAGGTCGCCGATTGCGTCGTCGAGGCCATGGATCAGGAGAAGTTCGAGATCCTGCCGCATCCGCAGGTGCTCGGCTACATGCGCAAGAAGACGGAAGATTATTCGCGCTGGATCGGCGGCATGGCGAAGCTCCAGCGAACGCTGTTCCAGAAGAAGTGATCGGCGCGCGCGAGCCCCGCTGGACCGATCTCGACGAGCATCGCGCATCCGTCGTCAGCGCGATCATGATCGCGATCGGTCCGCTCAGCCTGTCGCTCTATACGCCCGCCCTGCCGACGCTGGTCGCGGCGTTCAACACCACGCCGGCGGCGGTCAAGCTCAGCCTGACCGTCTACTTTCTCGGCTTCTGCCTCGCGCAATTGCTGTGTGGGCCGCTGTCCGACGCCTTCGGGCGAAGGCCCGTCGCGCTCGCCTTTTTCCTGATCTATTTCGTCGGCTCCATCGTCGATCTTTTCGCGCCGACGATCGAGATCCTGCAGATCGGCCGCGCGCTGCAGGGCGTGGGCGCCGCGGCAGGCGTCGCGACATCGCGCGCGCTAGTGCGCGACCTCTTCGTCGGGCAGACCTCGGCGCGCATCATGAACCGCATCGGCCTGTTCGTCGGGCTCGTGCCGGCGTTGTCGCCCGCCATCGGCGGCATGCTGCTGACGGTAACGCACTGGCGCTCGATCTTCATGCTGATGTTCGCCTATGCGGTGGTGGTCGTCGTCATGGTGGCGATCTTCCTTCCCGAGACAAACAGCGCGCGTGACCGCGCGCATGCGCATCCCTTCCGCATCGTCGGCAATTACGCGTCTCTCATCCGCGACCGCCGCTTCATCGGGCCGGCCTCGCTGATGGCCTTCGTGCTCGGCGGCGTCTACACGCTGCCGTCTCTCATGCCCTTCGTGCTGATCGACAAGCTCGGCCTCACGCCGCTGCAATATGCGATGGTCGTGCTGGCCCAGACCGGCGCGCTGCTGGTTGGCAATGTGGTCGTCGGCAGGCTGCTGCGGCGGATCAATGCGCGCAAGCTCGTGCCGGTCGGCATTTTCATCATCGTTCTCGCTGGCGCGGGCTTTGCCGCCGTGCGCCTGTTCGCAGCGCCCAATGTCGCGGCCTTCGCGATCCCGAACGCCATCTGGGTGTTCGGCCTGCCCTTCGTCACGCCCGGCACGATGACGTCCGCGCTCTCGCATTTTCCCAAGATCGCTGGGGCTGCGTCGTCGCTGATCGGCTTCATGCAGATGGGCGGCGGCTTCGTCGGTTCGGCCATCGGCGCGGCAGCCTTCGGCGATCCCGTCAGCGCGGTCGATACATTGTTGCCGGCGCTCTCGCTGCTAGCGGGCGCCTCCTATTTCTTTCTCGGCGCGCCCGCGCAGAGCGACGAGCCGCAGGAGCAATAGGGGCTTCTCTCAGCCGGTCGATCCTGCTACCTTTTTGTCCGACAATAATGCTGCAGCGCACAGGCGCTGCGCTGAACAAATCGTCCAACCAAACGAAAGAGGAAGCCCGTGGATTTCTCCCTGACCGCCCGCGAGACCGAGTGGCGCGATCGCGTCGTCGCCTTCATGAACAAGCATGTATATCCCGCGATTCCCGTCTACGACTCGCAGATGGAAGGCTTCGGCGCCAATCGCTGGCAGGTGGTTCCGGTGCTGGAGGAACTCAAGGCCAAGGCGAAGGCGGAAGGCCTGTGGAACCTCTTCCTCGCGCCGAACCCGGAGCACGACACGGACGAGTACCAGGGCGCGGGCCTGACCAATCTCGAATACGCCATGTGCTCGGAGCAGATGGGCAAGGTGCCGTGGGGCTCCGAAGTCTTCAACTGCTCGGCGCCGGACACCGGCAATATGGAAGTGCTGCACCGCTACGGCACGAAGAAGCAGAAGGACCAGTGGCTGCGTCCGCTGATGGCTGGCGAAATCCGCTCCGTTTTCTTCATGACCGAGCCGGCTGTCGCCTCCTCCGACGCCACCAACATCGAGACCTCGATCAAGCGCGACGGCGATCATTACGTCATCAACGGCCGCAAGTGGTGGTCGTCGGGCGCCGGCGATCCGCGTTGCAAGATCGGCATTCTCATGGGCAAGACGGACACGTCCAAGCCGCGCCATGAGCAGCAGTCGCAGATCCTCGTCCCGCTCGACACGCCCGGCGTGAAGATCGTGCGCATGCTGCCCGTCTTCGGCTTCGACGACGCGCCGCATGGCCATGCCGAAGTGATCTTCGACAACGTCCGTGTGCCTGCCGAGAATTTGATTCTGGGCGAAGGCCGCGGCTTCGAGATCGCTCAGGGTCGTCTCGGCCCGGGCCGCATCCATCACTGCATGCGCACCATCGGCGTCGCGGAAGCCGCGCTGGAAAAGATGGTGAAGCGCCTGCAGAGCCGCGTCGCCTTCGGCAAGAAGGTTTCCGAGCAGTCGGTGTGGGAGCAGCGCATCGCGGAAGCCCGGACCGACATCGAGATGACGCGCCTGCTGACGCTGAAGGCCGCCGACATGATGGACAAGGTCGGCAACAAGCACGCCAAGCTCGAGATCGCGATGATCAAGGTCGCGGGCCCGCGCATCGCGCTCAAGATCATCGATGACGCCATCCAGGCGCACGGCGGCGGCGGCGTGACGACGGACTTCGGCCTCGCCAAGGCCTATGCCGGCATTCGCTCGCTGCGCATCGCCGACGGTCCGGATGAGGTCCACAACC
>CAMFKC010000355.1 GCA_945956975.1 uncultured Methylocystaceae bacterium
GTAGAGATCAACGTGCTCGGCGCGCTCTACGGGGCGCGCGAGGCGGCCCGGCGCATGTCGAAAAGCCGGGGCGGCAAGGGCGGGGCGATCGTCAACATGTCTTCGGCAGCCGCGCGTCTCGGCATGCCCAACGAGGGCGTCGACTACGCTGCGTCCAAGGGCTCGATGGATACGCTGACTCACGGCCTGTCGAAAGAACTCGCGCCGGAAGGCATTCGGGTCAATGCGATCCGTCCCGGGCTGATCGCGACCGACATTCATGCGGCGATGGGCGCGCCGGACCGCGCGGAAAGGCTTGGACAGACGGTTCCGATCGGGCGCGAAGGCACGGCGGATGAGGTGGCCGAGGCGACCGTATGGCTGCTGTCGGACGCCGCGTCCTACGTCGCCGGAGCGATCGTGGACGTCACCGGCGGCCGCTGATCAAGTGCCGGCCGGCCGGCTCAGCGAGGCCTGAGGCTTCACGTTCTTCTGGCCACCCGCCGGCTTGTCGGGATCAGTGACCGGAATGGTCGCCGGAATCGCGGCCGACGGCTCCGGCTTCTGTTCGGCCTTGCTCAAGCCGAGCCAGCGCCCGATCCGGTCCGTGGCGGCAGGCGTTGCCGCTGCAACTGCGACCGGCGGTTGAGCCGGCTCCGGCGCCTTGGCCGCGACGGTTTCTTGCGGTTCCGGCTTCGCGCCCTTGCCAGGCTTGGCAGCCGCCAGTTTCGTCTCGGGCTTCCGAACCTTGCCGCCGTCCATCGGGATTTCGACCGGAGCCTCTGCAAGCGCTTCCGGCCGGCTCACCATGTCGATATGCGCGAAAGCAGGGTTCTGGCCACCGTCGGCATATTTCACGCGGATTGGCCGAACGCCCTTGGCCACGAGTTCCGCCACCTTCGCTGCGTCGTGGTTTTCCTTTTCGGCGACGGCGGATCTGATCTGCGGATCGACCGACAGGGGCGGGCAGGCGCCGTTGGGGTCGATGCGGCCGCCGTTCGGCGCATTGGCGTCAAACACATAGCGGCGGCCACATACGTTCACCTTCGGCTCGAGCTTGGTCACCTCGAAATGGTCCGAGCCTTCCTTGAGCTGTTTCCAGAAACCCATGTTCGGGTCGAGCCGGTGCTTGGCCAGATTTTCGGCGGTCATGCGGAAGGGGTAGGACTGGAGCTGGATCTCGCGCTGTCCGCCCCCAAACCCCTCGCGCGCGATCGCGTAGATCTCCGCGATCTGGTTGTCGGTCATGGAGAAACAGCCCGCCGACGAACAATCGCCGTGCACCATGATCATGCCGCCGGTGCGGCCGAGGGCGCGGTCGAACGCATTGGGGTAGCCGACGTTGAACGACAGGTAGTAGTTCGAATTCGGGTTCATTTGGCCCGGGGTGATCGAATAGAAGCCCTCGGGCACCTGGCGGTCGCCTTCCCGGACCTTCGGGCCGAGCTGTCCGGACCAGCGGCACATCGGGTAGGTCTTGAGCAGCGCATACTTTCCGTCGGACTTGCGCCGCTTCCAGATCTCGAACTCCGCTTCCTTCTTGTAGGTCCGAATCAGCACGGGCTCATGCGCGTCCGTGCCCTTGTTGGCCATCAGGTCGAGCGTTTCAGACGGAATGGGCTTCCAGGCGCGGGCGTTGGATCCGGTGCCGGGATCGTTGCAAGCGGCAAGGCCAGCGCCAAGCACAGCGGCCGCACCGAAGGCCGCCAGACGCGGAAAAGAGAGATTCGGCCGGAGTTTCATACGCTCGTCGCGTCCCCTGTTCGTCATCATCGGCGCGCCAGTTTTCGTGCGCCGCGGCAGGTTCCTGAGCCGGGCCCGGCCTGCCGAACCGATTTACGACCGTTATCCCTAAGCGCCTGTTACCAGCAGGGGGCGCCTTCTTCCGTCGCGGTTAACGCGCCGTTAACGGCGTTCCTGCCTTACAGCGCCTTGCGCCCCATGGCCAGAAACTTCTCCGCCCGGGCCGCCCGCAATTCGTCCCGGGAGAGGCCGCCGAGCGCGGCGAAAGCTGTCGCGATGGCCGCACCCGTCGATTCGATCGCTGCGCCGGGATCCCGATGCGCGCCCCCGACCGGCTCCGAGACGATTGTGTCGATAATGCCGAACCTGAGCAAATCTTGGGCGGTGATCTTCATGTTGGTCGCCGCATCCTGCGCCCGGCCGGAGTCGCGCCACAGGATCGAGGCGGAGGCTTCGGGCGAGGCGACCGTATAGATGGCGTTTTCCAGCATGATCACGCGGTTGCAGCTCGCGATCGCCACCGCGCCGCCGGAGCCGCCCTCGCCGACCACGACCGCCACATTGGGCACGCCCAGCGCCAGCGAGGCGTCGGTCGAGCGGGCGATGGCCTCGGCCTGGCCGCGCTCTTCGGCGTCGACGCCGGGGAATGCGCCGGCGGTGTCGACGAGACACAGGACGGGAAGGTCGAAACGGTCCGCCAGCTCCATGAGGCGCACCGCCTTGCGGTAGCCCTCCGGCCGCGCCATGCCGAAATTATGCTCCAGCCGGCTCTTCGTGTCGTTGCCCTTCTCCTGCCCGATCACGCAGACCGGCTCGCCGCGGAAGCGGCCGAAACCGCCGACGATGGCTGCGTCTTCCGCGAACTGACGATCGCCGGCAAGCGGGGTGAATTCGGTGATGAGGCCCTTCACGAAGTCGAGAAAGCGCGGACGTTGCGGGTGCCGCGCGACCAGCGTCTTCTGCCAGGGAGTCAATTCGCGATAGAGATCGGCCAAGGCCTTGGCGGCCTTGGTCTCGAGCTTCGTCAGCTCCTCGCCGATCGAGACGGCGCCGCCCTTGGCGGCCACGGCCCGCAATTCCTCGACCTTGGCCTCGAGCTCGGCGACCGGCTTTTCGAAATCGAGATAGGAAACCATGCCCGTTCGGGTTGCGGCGCGCACGCCTGACATCGCGCTTCCGTGGCCTCCCCCGCCGGGCGCGGCGCGAAACTGGCTACAAGGGCCGCGCAAGTCAAGCTGGCAGGCGCAGTGTCAGTCGTCGTCGCCCAGTGGATGCAGGTCGCGAACCATGGCGCGGGTGCGCTCGTCCAACACGTGTGTATAGATCTGCGTCGTCGAAATGTCGGCGTGGCCGAGCAATTCCTGCACGATGCGCAGGTCCGCGCCGTTCTGCAGCAAATGGCTGGCGAATGCGTGGCGCAGGACGTGCGGGCTTATGGCGGCGGCGCGTATGCCGACGCCTGCGGCCAGCGCCTTCAGGTCGCGCGCGAACGCCTGGCGCGTCAGATGCCCGCTCTCGGCGTCGGAAGGAAACAGCCATTTCGATTCGGCGAGTTCTGGCGACGCCTGCTTCAGCGCGTCGCGGAACGCGGTCATCGCCGCGCGGGCGGCCGGCGTCAGCGGGACGAGCCGGTCGCGTCCGCCCTTGCCGCGCACGGTAATGAAGGCTTCGCGCGTCCGCGCTGCCGATTTCGGCAGCGCGACCAGCTCGGAGACGCGCAGTCCCGTCGCGTAGAGCAACTCGACCAGCGCGTAGAGGCGCGCGGCGCGCATCTTCCGGATTGGCGAGAGGTCGGGCAGGTCAATCGCGGCGCGCGCGGATTCGATGAGCGCGTCGACTTCGTCGACCCCCAGCACTTTCGGCGCGGCGGGCGCGCGGCGGGGGCCTTCGAGAATGGCGGCGGGGTCGTCGTCACGCAGGTTCTCGGCGACGAGAAAGCGGTGGAACTGCCGGATGGAGGAGAGTTTTCGCGCCGAGGACGACGCCTCCATGCCGCGTGTCTGCAAATCGCCGAGATAATGACGGATCGTCGAAGTGTCGACGGTGGCGGGCGTTGCGCCACGCTTGCCCAGGAAGCCTGCGTAGTCGGCGAGATCGCGGCGATAGGCTTCGATCGTGTTGCGCGCCGCGCCGCGTTCCGACGCGATCATGTCGAGAAAGCGATCGATGGCCTCTTCGGAGCGACGCGCCTTCATTTTCCCGACAGCGCGTTCGGGGGGAGGG
>CAMFKC010000356.1 GCA_945956975.1 uncultured Methylocystaceae bacterium
GGTGAGCGACGTGCGCCTCCTGCAGGGCGATCTCGCCGAAAGCTGGCGTGAGCCCGACGCCGACTACGCGACGGTGGCGATGCGCTTCGCGCTGAAGGACGAGATGGTCGAGAAAGCGACGGGACGCGTGGTGTCCGCGCAATCCACAATTCCGTCCGAAGTGACCGAACTCTGGACCTTCCGCCGTGCGCCGGGTTCGGATTCTTCGGCCTGGACGCTTTCGGCGATGCAGCAAGCAGCGTAAGGTCGGCTTTGCGCGGCGATTACGTTGCGTCCGGTTGGCCACGCCCGGACGCCCCTGTCGTGAAAGGGGGCGCCATGGACCAGACCCATGACCGCGGCGACGCCGATCGCGACGCGCCGGACGCTGCGCATGACGCGCCGCAAAGGTCGGCGAACTCCGCTCCGCGCGACGCGCCGGCGCCGCGCGGGCGCGAGCCGATCAGCCTGAAGGCGGCCCTGCGCCGTGCGCGGCTCGAAAGCGCCGAGCGCGGCGACGCCATGGACGATGTGCGCGGAGCCGAAACAGCGCGGCTGGACATTTTGCGCGAGCAGCTGGAGCCGGTGTTCGCGCAACTTCCCGAAGACTGCGACCTGTTCGATCTCGGCCTGATCCAGGGCGAAAAGCCTCGGCTGTTCGTCGACATGATCGCCTATGTGGAAGCGACGCGCGACCGGCGCGGCTTCCGTTTCCTGCAGGATACGCGCAACGGCCGGGTGCTGCTTGCCGAGAGCGAGCAATCCAACGTCATCGTGCAGGCGGTAGCTGACTATCTCGCCCGCCGCCTCGTCGAGCGCGAGAAGGCGCTGGCGGCCGCCGTCTATCCGACGGCCCATACGCTGCGCGCGGCCGCGCTTGCCCCCGCAACGGCGCACGCGCCGCAGTCGCACGCCCGCCCGCCCCGGGCGCGGCCGGGCTTCCTGCGCATCGTCGCGCGCCTTTTCACCTTCGTCATCGAGGTTCTGGGCTCAGCCGTGTTCTTCGGCCTGCTGGCCGCCGGCGGCTGGTGGCTCTGGAAGACCTATCTCCAGTAAGCTGCCGCGGCCGGCCGCTCCGGCGGCGTCAAGAACGTGCGCAGCGCGCCCTTGATGCGGCGCTCCGCCACCTGCGGCAAGGCACGCAGCGACAGCGCCTGCGCGCCGCCATAGAGATCGCAACGCGTCGCGCCGAAGTAGCGCTTGTAGGCCGCATTGCCGATCGTGAAATCGAACAGGCCCAGACCCTCGTCTATCGCGCTTTCGATCATCAAGTCGGCCGCGACCGTACCGACGGATCTTGTCGCCCAGTCTCCGCCGGCGAAGCCTGACAGGATGAAGTGAAACGCGCTGGAATGGCGCAGGCCGAACAGCGTCGCGACGCGTTCGCCGCCGACTTCGAGCGCGTGAATCTCGGCGGGCCCGTCGTCGCGCGCGAGCAGCGTCTGGTAGAAGGCGCGGAAGGCTGCGTCCGTCAGAATGTCGTGGCGCGCCAGCGCTACATAGCGTTCGCGGCGCATGGCGGCGAGATCGCGCAGCAAACCGGCCGCCTCGTGCGCATCGCGCGCCTTGCGCAGGCAGACGTCGCCGCTGGCCTCCAGCCGGCGCCGCTTGCGCCGCAATTCCTTGCGGAAGCGCGCGCCCAGCGTGTCGCGCTCGTAGGTCGCGCGCGTCGCGGGCAGCGCGAGCGTCCAGGCGCCCAGTGTCAGGCGGTGCATGAAGGGAAGCTGGACGAGCGGGTTCGGCGCGCCGCCGATCATGGCCGGCGACTTGTCGATGCGCAGGATGTCGGCCGGCGGCAGGGCGGCGCGGATGCGGGCCCAGAGCGCGGCGAATTGCGATGGCGCGGGATCGACGTCGCGGGCCAACAATGGCGCGTTATAATCGCTCGCGCCGAGGTCCAGAAATTCGATTGCGCTCAGCGCGTCCCTGCGCCTCCGGCAGAGCGGCAGCAGCATCTGCGGCGCGCCTGTCGTCGCGTCGGCGGCGAGAACCAAGATCGGTTCGGCGCCTTCCGCCTTTGCGGCTGTTTCGAGAAGAGCCGAAATCCATGCGCGCGTCTGGAAGACGGTGGCGCGCCCCTCCGTTTCAAGCGTCCGCCATTCGTCCGCAATCGAAGCGGGATCTGCGACGACGCGGATGCGCGATGCACGGTCTTTCGTGTGCGTGTCGCGCGACGTGGAGAACCTGGCCATGCGACCGCCTCCGCTGGGCGCGCGCCTTCCTCCCGAAGGCGGCGTCCCGTGCAAAGGTTAACATGCGCGCATGCATTGAAAAGCGCGAGCGCGAGCTTACAGCGCGATCTTCCCGAGATCGCCGATCGTGGTCCTGTCGTCCATCAGGCCCCGCGCCTGCGCGCTGATCGCGAAGCCGTCGCCGGCGCGCGCGATCGAAAACAGATTGTAGCCGGCCCGGTGGGTGCGCGAACCGCCCGCCGCCGAAGCGGAGCCGACGCCCACCACTGGCACCGGCTTGCGGTCGGGGCCGCGCAACTGCGTGACAGACAGCTTGTGATTGTGGCCGTGGATGACGAGTTCGGCGCCGTGTTTGGCGATCAGCGTCTCGAAGGCGCCGGCGTCCATCAGGCCGCGTCCCATCGAGGCGCCGGTCTTGTGCGGGGGATGATGCAGCATGACGATGCGCGCAAGGCCGCGCGCCTTCGTCTCGTCCAGGATCTGGCCGAGCGCGGCGCGCTGCTTCGAGCCGAGTTTTCCCGACGCGACAAAGGGCGCCGTCGGCACGCCGGACGACAGGCCGATCAGCGCGACATCGCCGCGCACGCGCAAGTAGGGATAGGCGGCGACGCCATCGTCGCCCGTCGCCCAGGGCGCGAAGGCGCGCGCGAGATGATCGAGCGAGGAGCGGACATAGGCGTCGTGATTGCCGGGCGTGAAACTCGCCATGTCAGGCGCGCCGATCTTCTCCATCACCACCTTCGCCAGTTCGAACTCGGCCGGCAGCCCGATATTGGCGAGATCGCCCGTCACGGCGATGTGGTCGGGCTTGCGCGCATGGATGTCCGCGATCAGCGCCGCCAGCACATCCATGTTGTGGACGTTCGCGCGGCTGCGCGACCAGTTGAACCAGCCCGTGAAGCGTTTGCCCGCAAGATCGCGCGCGCGGGGCCTGTCGAGCGGACCAAGGTGCAGGTCGGAGAGATGGGCGAGGAGGAAGGGCACTGGGGACATGTAGACCGGCGCCGGCCCGAGGGCGAGTGCGCTTCGTCTCGTTTGATCGACGCCCGGCGCGAATCGCCTGGAGCGCTACGGCGAAATGGTCGCCTTCCACTTGCCGGCCGAACGCGACCAGGCGCAATTGTAGTCGCCCGAGACCGTGTTGCCCTTGATGGTCCCGGTATATTCGCAACCAGCCTTGCCGACGCCCGATCCCATCGTATCGTCGCGGGAGATCGAGACGACATTTCCCGAAAGCCTCATCGTCAGATTGGCGCGGACGACCTTCGCGTCCTTGGTCCAGACGGCCTGGAAGGAATTGGACTTTCCCACGCGCGTCCATACGCCCTGCCAGCCGGCTTCCTGCTCGTTCCAGACCGATCCGAGATTCGCGGACTGCGCCTGTGCGCAGCCTATGCCTGCGATCGTGCACGCCAGCACGGCGGACATTGCCCAAGCGCCAGTCTTCATCATCGCCCTTTCGAGTGCGGTCGGTCGTCCGCCGCTTGAGACGTCACCCTATAAACCGCAGCGCAATGGTCAAGCCCGGGCCTGTGCGCGGCGGACATCGTGCGATCGTCGGGCGGACTATGCCCCACCGATGAGAATGCCCGCCGCAAGCACGATCACGCCGCCGAGCACGATCTGGAACACCGCCTGCAGGAAGGGCGTGTCCATGTATTTCGCGCGGATGAAGGCGATGGCCCAGAGCTCGACGAAGACGACCGCGCCCGCGATGCCGGTGGCGATCCAGAAGGAATTGGGCCAGGCGTCGGGCACAAGGTAGGGCAGCGT
>CAMFKC010000357.1 GCA_945956975.1 uncultured Methylocystaceae bacterium
GACCTCCATCAGCGCACGCCAGACCGCATGCGCCTTTTCGATCTCGCCGAGATGGCCGAGCGTCGAAACGAGCAGCCCGCGCGACAGGTCGGTGTCGGGATCGAGCGTGATCCGTTCCTCGAACAGCCGCGCCGCGCGCGCATAGTCGCCCGCCGCGAAATAGGCCGTTCCGAGGAAGTGGACATATTGCCCGCGCACGGTCGGATCGAGCCGCAGCGCGCGCTCGATATAGGGCACGCCCTTCATCGGTTCGCCGGTGTAGACGTAGAGCGTGCCGAGCGCGACGACGGCAGGCGCGAAATTGGGGTTGACCGCAAGCGCGCGCTCGATCTCGGCATGCCAGCGCGCATAATCCCTGCGCCCCTGCGCCACCAGCGCCGCAGCAAAACGCGCGAACGGGTTTAGCGGATCGCGCGCGATTGCGATTTCGGCCAGCCGCCCGGCCTCGTCGAGCGAGTCTTCGGGGTGCTCGCTCCAGCGGTTCTGGTGGTCGATCACGTAGCCGACGCTCAGGCCGGCATAGGCGTCCGCATAATCGGGATCGATCGCGATGGCGCGGCGGTAGCATTCCATCCACTTGATGAAATGGGCGCGGTCCTTCTTCGCCGTCATCAATTCGCGGCCCATGAGGAACGCGTCGTGCGCCTCGATGCTCTTCGTGCCGGCGCCGACGATCTGCGTTTCCTCCGCCTCCGTGAGGGTGACCTTGAGGGCGCAGACGATCTGGCGCGTGACGTCGTCCTGCACATCGAAAATATCGGTCAGGTCGCGATCGTAGCGCTCCGCCCAGACATGGCCGCCGGTGGCCCCGTCGATGAGCTGCGCCGTCACGCGCACGCGATTGCCGGACTTGCGGATGCTGCCTTCGAGCGCATAGCGCACGCCGAGGTCGCGGCAGACCTGCGACACGTTGATGACGGTGTTCTTGTAAGCGAAGGCCGAATTGCGCGCGATCACGAACAGGCCGGAAATCTTGGACAGGTCGGTGATGATGTCCTCGGTCATCCCGTCCGTGAAATAATCCTGGTCGGGATCCCGGCTCATGTTGTCGAAGGGCAGGACCACGATCGAGGGCCGGTCCGGGAGGGACGGCGCGGGAAGCGCGGCGGGCGTGGCCGCGACGGCCTCGGCTGCGGCCGGGCTCGCGGCGAATTGCGCCACGGCCGCGGGCGCGGCGGCGACCCGCGCCTCCTGCGCCGGGGAAAGTTCCGGCAGGCTCCGGATGCGGCGGTACATCACGTCGCCGACGACGATGAAGACGCCGGCCAGAACGATGAAGGTGCGCACATCCACCCAGTCCGGCGGCGCAAGCCCGGTCTTGGCGATCTGCAGGGATTGGAAGGCGGTCGCAAACCAGTGTTCGGGCCCGAATCCCGTGGCGGCGACGACGATCCCGACCGTCACCCACGAGCCGACGCTCCGCGCGAGGATCGCGGAGATCTGCCGGCCGATGCGGCCGAGAAGAATTGATCGTGTGCCTGCCATCGGTTCCAGCGCATCGCGGACAGGACAGAGATAGTTCGCAATTGCGAAAGAGCAAAGGGCGCAGGCGCCGGGCTGCGCCGATTTGCGGTGCGCTTCGAGCCTATTCCGCAGGCGCCGTCCGCCGCGCGGGCGACGGCGGCGGCGACGAAGCGCCGACGAGCCGCGTCGCTGCGACGATGATCGCCAGCGTGGCGATGTACACCACCACCTGCAGCGCGGACGGCTGGTCGGAATAGCCGATCAGCGTGTGCAGCACGCGGCCGAACAGGCTCTTGTCGGAGAGAATGCCGGACGTGTCCCAAGCCGTCTGCGACAGCGCCGAGACGATATCCGCCTGCTGCAGGAAGGCGACGCATTGCGCCGCGAGGCCTGCGGCCAGCAGCGTGATCAGCGTCGTCGTCACGCCGAACAGGTAGTTCGGCGGAATGCGCACGAGCCCGGCGAATGTGATGGCGCTGAGCACGACGCCGGCCAGGAGCCCGAGCGCGCCGCCCGCGACCAGCGAGGCGGCCGTCTCGCCGCCCGAGACGGCCACGCCGTAGAGGAACAGCACGACTTCCGAGCCTTCGCGCAGCACGGCGACGCCGACCACGACGGCGAGCGCAGCCATCGACTTGTCGCCCTCGACCACCGCCTTGCCGACGCTCTTCAACTGAGCGGCGAGTTCGCGCCCGTGGCGCGCCATCCAGATGTTGTGCCAGGCCAGCATCACGACGGCGAGCGCGAGCACGCCCGCGTTGAACACTTCCTGTCCGATGCCGGACATGGCGCTCGAGATGCTGCCGGCGAAGACCGCCATCAGCGCCGCGCCTGCAAGACCGCCGGCGACGCCGACCGCGACCCAGCGCAGGGCGTGCGGCGCGCCGCGCGTCGCGGCCATCACGATGCCGACGATCAGGCCGGCTTCGATGACTTCGCGAAAGACGATGATGAGCGCGCCCAGCATGACCCTGATCCTACCTCATTATTCGACGACAAGCTCGCCCTTCGCGGTCTTGTCGTGAAACTCGTCCTCGAATTTGTACTTGCCCGGCGCCAGGGCCCGGATCTTGAACGAAGCCTGGGCGCCGCCGGGGATCACCTTCTCGACGCGCAGCGACTTGCTTTCGAATTCCATCGCCGTCTGGTCCTCATTCTTCACGACGATGGTGAAGGGTTTGTTCGCGACCGCTTTCGGCTGCGTCTGGTCGAACCTGTGGTCCTTCACCGTCAGCGTGATCGTCGGGCCGTCCTCGGCCAGAGCCGGCGCCGCAATCCCAAGCGCAGCGACAGCAATGAGAACCGCAGAAAACCGCATCGAATGTCCCTCCGTTGACCGACATTGATCAAAATCGGCTTTCTGGGACAAGACGCGCAGGGAGAGATTATACCTGTTCCAAAACCAGAAACGCGTCCGTTTCCCGGGGCTTCGGCGGCCTCATCTCCCATGCGCCGCGCGCGCGGCGGTCGTGCGCCGCACTGCCGCGACAAGCCGCCGCACCCTCTGCTAGCATCGGTGCGGGAGGCTTTCATGGCCACGGACCTTCAGGCGCGCGCCGCCGCGCGGCAGATGCAGCTCATCAACGCCGCGCATCTTCTCACGCATTATTCGCTGCTGATCCTGCCGACAGCCGTGCTCGTCATGGCCGCGCCGAACTCGCCCTTCGGCGCCGACTACGGTCCGATCGTCGCGCTGGCGACCGGCATGTTCGCGCTCTACGGCGCAGGCTCGCTGCCGCAAGGCTGGCTGGCGGCGCGTTTCGGCCGGCCGCGGATGATGCTCGCCTTCTTCCTCGGCACGGGCGCCTCACTCGTCGCCGCGAGCTTTGCGCAGGGGCCGGTGGGGCTAGCGATCGCGCTCGGCTGCGCGGGCTTCTTCTCCGCGATCTACCACCCGATCGGCACGGCCATGCTGGTGGAGGCCGCCGGCGACAAGCCGGGCCGTGCGCTCGGGCTCAACGGCGTGTTCGGCAATGTCGGGGTCGCCTCCGCGCCGCTCGTCACCGCCTTCCTGTCGACGCAGGCCGGCTGGCGCTTTGGCTTCCTCGTCCCCGGCGCGATCTGCATGGCGCTCGGCCTCTACTGGACGACGCAGAACCACGTCGAGATCGCGCGGCACGTGCAGGCGCGTCCCTTCCCCGACATTCCGAAATCCATCGTACGCCGCGCGCTGATCGTCATGCTGTCGATCTCGGCGGCGTCCGGCCTCGTCTTCAACGCCTTCACCGTGCTCCTGCCCAAGCTGATGCAGGAGCGGCTGGCCGCCGAACCCGGCCTGCTGCCGATGGTCGGCGCGCTCGCCTTCGCGGTCACGCTATGCGGCGCGCTCACGCAATTCACGGTCGGGCGTCTCATCGACCACACGACGCTGAGGCGCATCTTCCTGCCGATGGCGCTGGCGCTCGTGCCGGCGATGGGCCTGCTCGCCTTCGCGCGCGGCTGGATGGCGCTGCCGCTGGCAGGCATCGTC
>CAMFKC010000358.1 GCA_945956975.1 uncultured Methylocystaceae bacterium
ACAACACCTTGCGCGGCACCTTGTAGGCGGCGAGGCGCCTGGATGCGAAGTCCCGGAGTTCCTGCTCGGTCGCGGCCGTTCCTTCGCGCAGCACGACAGCGGCGGCGACATCTTCGCCGAGTTTGTCGTGCTTGACCGCGAAGACGACGACCTGGCGCACGGAGGGATGATCCATCAGCACTTCATCGACCTCGCGCGGCGAGATCTTCTCGCCGCCGCGATTGATGATTTCCTTGAGGCGGCCGGTGAGGCTGACATAGCCGTCCTCGTCCTTCACACCCTGGTCGCCGGTGCGGAACCAGCCGTTGGTGAAGGCGGTAGCGTTGGCCTGCGGATTGGCCTCGTAGCCGGACATGACGTTCTCGCCGCGAATGACGATCTCGCCGATCTCGCCGTTGGGGAGAATATTGCCCGCGTCGTCCATGATGGCGACCTCGGGGCCTGCCGGAAGGCCGACGGCGCCGGGCTTGCGCACGCCATCGAGCGGATTGGACGCCATCTGGTGCGAAGCTTCGGTCATGCCGTAGGCCTCGATGACCGGCGCATTGAAGGTGGCCTCGAGCTCGGTGATGACCTGCGGCGGCAGCGAAGACGACGACGAACGGATGAAGCGCAGCGGATGGCGCGCGATGATCTCGCGATTGTGCGAGGCGCGGCCGATGATCGCCTGATGCATCGTGGGCACGGCGGTGTACCAGGTCGGCTTGCACTCATCCATCCACGCGAAGAAGCGCAACGCATTGAAGCCCGGCGTGCAGAACACCGAACCGCCTGCCGACAATGGCGCGAGAATTCCAGCGATCAGTCCGTGGATGTGGAACAGCGGCATGATATTGAGGCCGCGGTCGCCGGGCGCGAAGGCCACGGTCGCGGCGATATTGCCGGCCGACACCGAGACGTTGCGCTGGGAGAGCGGCACGATCTTCGGGCGCGACGTCGTGCCCGACGTGTGCAGGATCAGCGCGACATCCTGCGGCTGTGCGGGGCCCTTCTCGCAGGCGCCCGTGCCTTCGGCCAGCAACGTGAAGGCGCCGGCGCCCTTTTCCGGCTGCGGATCGAGCGTGACGATGCGCACGCCGAGTTTCTTGGCGACTTCGACTGCGGGGGACTGGCTGCCCTTTTCAACCACCAGCGCCTTGGCCTTGAGGTCGCTGAGGTAGAATTCGAATTCGTCGGCCTTGTAGGTCGGGTTGAGCGGCGCCGATGTCGCCGCCGAGGCGATGGCGACGAAGGCGGTCGCCATTTCCGGGCCGTTGGGCAGCACGATCGCCACACGATCGCGCCGGCCGATGCCGGCGGCGTTGAGCGTCGCGATCGTTTCCTGCACCAGCTTGCGCAGGCCGGCGTAGGTCAGGGGCGTTGCGCCCGGCGCCGAAATGGCCGGGCTCGCATCGGCGCCGCGCGCCATCAGTTCGATCAGCGTTGAACAACGGGAAGCGTTCTGACTCGACATGTGATCCTCGTGTTTCGTTTGCAGGCCGCTACCGGCTAGACCGCCATTTTCAGGCGCGCATGGGCGGCCTGGAGTTCGTGGTCAAGAAGTTTGACGAGCGCGTAGACGCTGTCGAGGTGCGGCGTCGGGACTTCGACTAGCCGCGCGAGTTCGATGACGGAGCCCAGCAGGGCGTCGGCCTCCAGCATGCGGCCGGCCTCTACGTCCTGCAGCATCGATGTCTTGTGCGCGCCCACCGCCTCGCCGCCCGCGATGCGCTTTTCCAGCGGGATGCGGAAGCGGATGCCGAGCGCCTCGCCGACCGTCTGCGCCTCGCGCATGATGTCGGCGACGAGCGCGCGGGTGAGCGGATAGCGGCACAGGCCTTCGAGCGTGGAATGGGTCAGCGCGCTGATCGGGTTGAAGCTCATGTTGCCCCAGAGCTTCGTCCAGATCTCGGCGCGAATGTCGGAGACGATCGGCGCCTTGAAGCCCGCGCGCTTCAGCGTCTCGGAGAGCGCCTTGATGCGCGGCGTCTCCTGATTGTCGATCTCGGCGAGCGAGAAGCGGTAGCCCTCGATATGCTTGATGACGCCCGGCTCGATGATCTCGGCGGCGGGATAGACGACGCTGGCGATGACGCGATCGACCGGCAGGTGCGCGGCGATGCGTCCGCCGGGATCGACGCTCTCCAGTGTCTGCCCTTCGAAGCGGCCGCCAATCTTAAAGAAATACCACCATGGGATGCCGTTCTGCGCGGTCAGCACCATCGTGTCCGGGCCGTAGAGGCGCGGCAGGTCCTCGACGATCGCTGAGACCTGGTGCGCCTTGAGGCCGAGGATGACGACGTCCTGCGGTTCGAGGTCGGCGATGTTTGACGTCGCGCGCAGCGGCGCGACGGTTTCGGTCTCTTCCTCGATCAGCTTGAGGCCCGACTTCTGGATCGCGGCCAGATGAGGACCGCGGGCGATGATCGAAACATCCTCGCCTGCGGCCTGCAGCTTGACCGCCATGAGCCCGCCGATCGCGCCGGCTCCGACAACACAAATTTTCATTTCGTCCTGCCCGATCCCGATCCGAGTGCGGCAGCGCGGCTGCGGCCGCGCTCAGTGGCTTTTCTGCATTCCAAGCATGGCGCCCGCATCGGCGGGGTCAGACTTCGGCCGCGTGCGGGCGATATATTCGAGACGCATCGGTCGGACAACAAAGAGAACGAGGCAGGCCGCCGCCAGGTTGAGACCGATGGCGATGCCGAAGACCGTGCGCCAGCCATAGGCCGTCGCCACCACGCTGGCCAGCGGGACGAGGATCGAGGCCGTGCCCTTCGCCGTATAGAGCATGCCGGCGTTGGTTGCGGCGAATTTCGCGCCGAACGTGTCGCTGCAGGTCGCCGGGAACAGGCTGTAGATTTCGCCGAACACGCCGAAGTAGAGCGCGGAGGCGAGCACGAAAACCATCGGATTTTGCCCGTAATTGCCGAGCGTATAGAGCGCGCAGGCGCCGATGGCGAAGGCGATGAACATCGTCTGTTCGCGACCGAGCTTGTCCGACACCCAGCCGAAGAACGGCCGCCCGAACCCGTCGAAGATGCGATCGAGCGAGATGGCGAAGGTGAGAGCGGCAAGCGTGAAGCCGCCGATGCTGACCGGCGTATTGGCGATCTGGAAATCCTTGGCGATCGGGCCGATCTGCGCTGCCGTCATCAGTCCGCCGGAGGCGACCATGACGAAGGCGAGATAGAGCAGCCAGAAGACGGGCGTGCGGACGACCGAGCGCGGCGTCGCGAAGATCTGCGTCTGCGGCGTTCGCTTGTTGGCGGCAGCCTGCAGCATCGTGTCGCCCGGCGGACGCAGGAAAATCGCAAGCAGGAAGACGACGAGGCCCTGTCCGATGCCGAAGGTGAAGAACGCGGTTTCGTAGCCCCTCTCGGCGATCATGCGCGAGATCGGGATGACCGTGATGGCCGCGCCCGCGCCGAAGCCCGCCGCCGTGCACCCGGCCGCAAGGCCGCGCCGGTCCGGAAACCACTTGAGCGCATTGCCGACGCAGGTGCCGTAGACCGCGCCGGCGCCGATGCCGCCGACGACGGCGCCGAGATAAAGCATCGGCAGCGAGGTTGCGTAGGAGTTGATGACCCAGGCGGCCGCGATGCCGACGCCGCCGAACATGACGACGATGCGCGGCCCGTAGTGGTCGACGAACCATGCCTCGACCGGCACGAGCCAGGTCTCGACGAGCACGAAGATCGTGAAGGCGATCTGGATTTCCGCGCGCGGCCAATGATGCTTGGCTTCGATGGGATCGACGAACAGCGTCCAGCCGTACTGCAGGTTGGCGATCATCGCCATGCACAGGACGCCAATTGCGAGCTGCGCCCACCGCCATTTCGACGGCGCAACGGAGCCGCCCGCAAGGCGAGCGGCGTTTTCCACAGCAGCCATTGTTCCTCCCCAGACCCGGTCTTTCGCCGAAACTGAAGCCTCGTCAGCGCTTT
>CAMFKC010000359.1 GCA_945956975.1 uncultured Methylocystaceae bacterium
GATCCCCCCCCCCCTGGGTGGGGCGGGGGGGGGTGGGTGGGCCCCCCACCCCCCCCCCATTCGCTACCTCTTTTGAGCAACTTCCACGCAGGATTGCGCGACCCCCCACCCTAGCCCTCCCCCGCAAGGGGGGAGGGGACCAGATCGGCACCATCACCGCCCCATCGGGCTCTTGCGGATCAGCTTCAACTGCCGTTCGCGCCACAGCACGAACAGGCCTGACGCGATGACGATGGCGGAGCCGACGAGAATCGCCGGCGTCGGCTTTTCGGCGAAGAAGACGTAGCCGAGCATCACGGCCCAGATGATCGAGGTGTAGTCGAAGGGCGCGATCACGCTCGCTTCCGCATAGCGTACGCAATCGGTCAGCCAGATCTGGCCGACGCCGCCGAGCAGGCCGATCCCGATCAGGCGGCAGAGATCGTACCAGTCGGGCGTCACCCATTTCTGGCTCTGGATAAAATCCGCGAAGGGCGCATGCGCCGGCCAGACGAAGGCCGCCGTCATCAGCATGAAGCCGAACAGCGTCGTCAGCGCGGAGAAATAGAAGACGATGGCGCCGGTGTATTCGCTGAGCGCGAGGCGACGCGTCTGGATCGTGGCGATGGCCGCGAAAGTCGCGGTGGAGACGGCGGCGAGCGCGCCGATGCGCGAGCCCGAGCCCTGGCCGAGATGTTCGCCGACCATCACGATGACGCCGAGGAAGCCGACGATGACCGCGCCCCAGCGATAGGCGCGCACGGTTTCGCCCAGCACCAGCGCCGCCAGCGCCACGACGAGCAGCGGCGCGAGATAGCCGATGGCGGTGACGTCGGGCAGCGGCAGCAGCGCGACGGCCAGAAAGTAAGAGAACATGCCGCATGTGCCCGCAAGCCCCCGGCCGAGGTGGCCGAGGGGACGGTGCGTGCGGATGGCGTGCGGAAACTCGCCGCGCCCGCGCAGCCAGAAGACCAGCACGACGAGCGCGAAGAGCGAGCGGAAGAAGACGATCTGCCCGATCGGATAGCCGTCGGTCAGCTTCGCGACCGTCGCCATCATCGAGAAGGCGAGCGCGGAGCCGACGCGCATCAGCACGCCCTTGGCGACGCCGGCTAATTGCATCGGACGATCAGACCACCGTGTTGAAGGCGCCGCCGTCGATCAGGAAGGACTGGCCGGTGATGTAGCCGGCATGCGCGCTCGCGAGGAAGGCGCAGAGCTTGCCGAACTCGTCCGCCGTGCCGAAGCGCTTCGCCGGAATACCGGCCTCGCGCTGCTTGCGGAATTCCTCCGGCGTAATGCCCTTCATCGCCGCCATGCGGCCCGTGGCGGAGGCGATGCGGTCGGTGTCGAACACGCCGGGCAGGATGTGGTTGATCGTGACGTTGCGATCGACGAACTGGCGCGAGGCCGCCGCGAGAAAGGCGGTGAGGCCCGCGCGCGCGCCCGACGACAGGTCGAGGCCGACCAACGACGTGCGCACCGAGGCGGAGGTAATGTCGATGATGCGGCCGAAGCCGCGCTCGGCCATGCCGTCGATGACGGACTGCACGAGGATGATCGGCGTCATCATGTTGGCGTCGAGGCCGGCGATCATCTCGTCGCGGGTGATCTGGCGGAAATCCTTGGGCGGCGGCCCGCCGTTGTTATTGACGAGGATGTCGGGAGCCGGGCAGGCGGCCAGCAGCGCCTTGCGGCCTTCCTCGGTGCCGACGTTGCAGGCGACGGGCGTGATCTTCGCGCCGGTCGCGGCGGCGATTTCCTTGGCGGCGGCTTCCAGAATGTCGGCGTTGCGGCCGTTCATCACCACTTCGCAGCCGGCCTCGGCCAGCGCCCGCGCGCAGCCCTTGCCCAGCCCCTTGGACGAGGCGCAGACGATGGCCTTGCGGCCGGCGATACCGAGATCCATGGCGTTTCCTCTAGTCTTTTCGCGCCAGGCGCGCAGCGCGGCGTTTTTGGCCTGTCATGCAGACGTTACGGGAATCTGATCAGTCCCGCTGGGACCGAACCAGAGCGAGATTAGGCCTCCCGACAATGGCGCGACAAGAGCCCGGCCGCTACCGCAGCCTTTTCATATCAGACGTGCATCTGGGGTCGCGCGGCGCGCAAGCCGAGTTGCTGCTGGACTTCCTCAAGCACAATGAGGCGGACACCTGGTACCTCGTCGGCGACATCGTCGACGGCTGGCGGCTGAAGAAGGGCTGGTTCTGGCCGCAGGCGCACAACGACGTCGTGCAGAAGCTGCTGCGCAAGGTCCGCAAGGGCGCGCGCATGGTCTACATCCCCGGCAACCACGACGAATTCGCGCGCGACTATCTCGGTCACTCCTTCGGCGGCGTTGAAATGGTGGACCGTATTGTGCACGTCACCGCCGACGGGCGCCGGCTGCTGGTGATCCATGGCGACCAGTACGACGTGATCGTGCGCCATGCGCGCTGGCTCGCCTTCCTCGGCGACTGGGCCTACGAATCCGCGCTCCTGTTCAACGCGCATTTCAACCGGCTGCGCCGCGCGCTGGGGTTCGGCTATTGGTCGCTCTCGGCCTGGGCAAAGCTGAAGGTGAAGAACGCCGTCAATTTCATCGGCGATTTTGAGGAAACATTGGCCGCCGAAGCGGACAAGGCGGGGGTCGACGGGATTGTCTGCGGACATATTCATCACGCCGCGATCCGGCGCATCGGCGCGATCGACTATCTCAATTGCGGCGACTTCGTCGAAAGCTGCACGGCGTTGGCCGAACATTCCGACGGAACATTCGAGATCTTGCGCTGGCAATCTGCGCTGGTCGAGGCGCCGGATGCGGCTGCGCAGGCGGTCGCAGCATGACCCGCGTCCTCATCGTCACCGACGCGTGGAAGCCGCAGGTCAACGGCGTGGTGCATTCGCTGGAGGCGGTCGCGCGCGAGGCCGCCAAGCTCGGCGCCGAGATGGCGTTCTGCACGCCTGAGGGCTTTCGCACCTTCGGCCTGCCGGGCTACAGCGAAATCCGGCTGGCGCCTGCCTTTCCGCGCGCCGTAGCCGCGCGGATCGACGCCGCGGACGCCGACCATGTGCATATCGCGACCGAAGGCCCGCTCGGCCTCGCGGCGCGGCGCGTCTGCGTCTCGCGGGACATGCCCTTCACGACCAGCTATCACACCCGCTTTCCCGAATATCTGCATGCGCGCACGCGCTTTCCCATGCGCTGGACCTATGCCGCGCTCCGCAGATTTCACAACGCCGGCGCCGGCGTCATGACCTCGACAACGAGTCTCGCGGCGGAATTGCGCGCGCTTGGTTTCCGGCGCACCCTGCTTTGGTCGCGGGGCGTCGACCACGACCTGTTTCGTCCGCGCCCATCCACGCTCGATCTGCCGCGGCCGATCTTCCTATACGCAGGCCGGGTCGCGATCGAAAAAAATCTCGAGGCCTTCCTGTCGCTGGAGCTGCCGGGGTCCAAGGTCGTCGTCGGCGACGGGCCGGCGCGGCCGGGGCTTCAGGCGGCGTTTCCCGCCGCGCATTTCCTCGGCATGCAGAAGGGCGAGGCGCTGGCGCGGATCTATGCCAGTTCAGACGTCTTCGTCTTTCCGAGCCGCACGGACACGTTCGGCATCGTGCTGCTGGAAGCCATGGCCAGCGGGTTGCCCGTGGCGGCCTTTCCCGTGCAAGGGCCGCTCGATGTGGTGACGCCGGAGACGGGCGTTCTCTCGAACGACCTGCGCGCGGCCTGCCTGGCGGCGCTTGATCTGGCGCCGGAAGCGGCGCGCACGCAGGCGCTGCGCTTCACCTGGGCGAACAGCGCGCGACAGTTTCTCGACAATCTGAAAATCGCGCGCGCCGGTTGGCGATCAGCAGAAGAGCGCGAGCTTTTCGGCGATCGGCAGGTCGTCGAGGCGCGCTAGCGCCTTCACCCGGGGATCACGGCCTGGCTCGCCCGCGTTGAC
>CAMFKC010000360.1 GCA_945956975.1 uncultured Methylocystaceae bacterium
GTCCAGCACGATCATCGCATCGTATTCGTCGGCGCAGCGCGCGCAGAATTCGCGGACGTTGCCAGCCTTGAAGCCGGCGTTGTCGGCGCGGCGGCGATAGTGGATGCGCGCCGCGGCATCGGGCCGCGCGCTGCGCCAGAGGCCGACCTGGCGCGCCTCTTCCGCCGCGATCGGTTCGCGCGACGTGTCGGACAGCAGGTGATAGGAAAACATCGCGCCATCAGGCTTCGCCGACAGCTCTGCCTCCATGCGCCGCATGCGATCGACCGCGCGTGCGGCGTCCTCGTTGCGCACGGTCATGATCAACGCATAGCGGTTCTCGAGCCGCGCAGCGATTTCGCCTGCCGCCAGGAACGGGGCCGCATCGTCGAGTCCCTCGCGCGAGAAGCGAAGGAGCCACAAGCCGAGCAGCGCATTGATCAAGCCAAGGGTCGCCCAGGGCGAAGCGACGAGAAAGCAGGCGAATACGGCGATGTCGACCGCGCTCCAGCCGCCGACCGCGAGAATGCGCCCCAGCCAGAGGCTCAAGGCCGCATAGATCGCAAGGTTCAAACCGAGCGCAATCCAGCGGCGGCGCGCGACGTCGCCCGGCCTTTGCAGGCCGGCCGGCGTCATGGTTGTCTCGATTGCCGTCATGCGCGAATGTCTCACCGCTGCTTCTTGCCGCAAACGGCGGCGTTGCGGAAGCCTGAGGACAAGCGATGAACCCGCGTGCGGCCGCAGACGGGCCGACCAATCCGCAGACTGCATTGACGGCGCAAGCCCTGTGGCACGTTTCGCCCGGCCGCGCTGAACTCCGCATGAACGCGCTGAACCCTCACCACGAGGGCGAGGTGCTTGCGCGGACTTTGTTTTCCGCCATCAGCCGCGGAACGGAGCGGCTGGTGTCGCACGGCGGCGTGCCGGAACGCGAATACGCCGCCATGCGCGGGCCGATGCAGGAGGGAGAATTCCCCTTTCCCGTGAAATATGGCTATTGCGCCGTCGCAAGGATCGAGGCCGGGCCACGCGATCTTGTGGGCCGCACCATATTCGCGCTCCATCCGCACCAGGATTTTTTCGTCGCGCCGCTCGCTTTGACGGCGCTCGTGCCCGACGCTGTGCCGCCGGAACGCGCGGTGCTCGCGGCCAACATGGAGACGGCGCTGAATGCGCTGTGGGACGCGGGCGCGGGGCCGGGCGACCGCATCGCCGTGTTCGGCGGCGGCGCGGTCGGTCTGCTGATCGCCTTTCTCGCGGCCGCACTGCCCGGCGCCGAAGTCGCTCTGATCGATCCTGATCCCGCGCGCGCGCAGATTGCCGAAGCGTTCGGCGCGCGATTTGCGACGGATCCGCGCGCCATGCAGGACGCAGACATCGTGTTTCACGCCTCGGCCACGTCGGCGGGTCTTGCGGCGGCGCTTGCCGCCTGCGGCATGGAGGCGCAGCTCGTCGAGATGAGCTGGTATGGCGATCGCCAGACGGAAGCGCCGCTCGGGGGCGCATTCCACGCCAGGCGCCTGCGGATCGTCTCGTCGCAGGTCAGCCAGGTGTCGCCCTCCCGCCGGCCGCGCTGGAGCCATGCGCGGCGGCTGGCCAAGGCGCTGGACCTCCTTGCCGATGCACGGCTCGACTTGCTGATCGGCGAGCGCGTGCCCTTCGCACGGCTCGCAGAAGAGATGCCGCGCCTGCTTGCCCCCGGCGCGCCGGGCGTCGTACCCGTCGTCGTCTATGATTGAAAGGAAATGCATGTACGCGGTTGAAGTGCGGTCCCACATCATGATCGCCCATTCGTTCAAGGGCGACCTGTTCGGCCCCGCGCAGCGCCTTCATGGCGCGACCTTCGTGATCGACGTCGCGTTCATGCGGCAGGAGCTGACCGAAGACGGCGTCGTCGTCGACATCGGCCGCGCGCAGGCCGCCCTCGACGCAACGCTCGCGCCGCTCGCCTATCGCAATCTCGACGACCTGCCGCAGTTCAAGGGCAAGCAGACGACGACGGAATTCCTGAGCCGCCACATTTTTCTGCAAATGGCGGAAGCCGCGCGTTCCGGCGCGCTCGGACCGGGCGGCGACGGCGTCGAGCGCATTCGCGTGACGCTGCATGAATCGCATGTCGCGCGCGGGTGGTACGAAGGCGTGGTGTAGCGGCTTTGCGAATCGCTTTCGCCTATCCCGGCGACCTCGACGCGCCGACCGGCGGCTATGGCTACGACCGGCGCGTGATGCGCGAATTGCGCGCACTCGGCTGCGCGGTGGAGCCGATCGCGCTGCCGGCTTCGTTCCCCTGGCCGACGGCGGCCGACCTCGGGGAGGCGAAGCGGCTGCTGGCGGGCGGCGCGCGCGACGCGCTGGTCATCGACGGGCTCGCCTATGGCGCCCTGCCCGCCCAATTCGTCGCGTCGCTCTCGCCGCGCCCGGTCGCGCTGGTGCATCATCCGCTCTTTCTGGAAGCCGGAGTCACGCCGGAAGATGCAGCGCGGCTGCGCGCGAGCGAGCAATCGGCGCTCGAGGCGGCCGCCGCCGTCGTGACGACGAGCGCGATGACCGCCGACATCGTGGCGCGCGAGTTTTCGGTTGCACGCACACGCCTGTTCGCGGCGCCGCCCGGCGTCGATCCCGCTCCCCGCGCACGCGGCGCGCACGACGGCGTCGTCCAGCTTTTCTCGGTTGGTTCGCTCACGCCGCGCAAGGCTTACGGCGATCTGGTCCGCGCGCTAGCGCGGATCGCCGGCGGCTGGCGGCTCACGATCGCAGGTTCGCTCACGCTCGCCCCGGACCATGCGCGCGAGGTCGCCGCGCTGATCGAATCCTGCGGCCTTGCCGATCGAATATGTCTGGCCGGCGCCATGAACGGCGATGAGATCGCCGCGGGATATTCGAGCGCCGACGCATTCGTCACGCCCTCGCATTTCGAAGGATTCGGCATGGCGATCGCAGAGGCCGTGGCGCACGGCCTTCCGGTGGTGGCGACCCGGGAGGTGGCCGCGATGGGCGCCCTGCCGGATGGTTGCGGACTGACCTATCCCGCCGGCGACATCGCGGCCCTCGCGGATTGCATGAACAGGATCGTTGCAGACCCGGACGAGCGCGCGCGGCTCGGCGACGCCGCCTGGCGGGCCGCACAGACGCAATATCGCTGGGGCGATACGGCGCGCGAGTTTCTGCGCGCCGTGCGCGCGGGGGCGTCGCTATGAGCGGCTTCGATCCGGGCTGGCTCGATCTGCGCGAAAGCGCAGACCATCGCTCGCGCAACGTCGATGTGCGCGCCGCCTGCGCCGCGCATTTCGCGGACCGGCCGCATGTCGACGTCGTCGACCTCGGCTGCGGGCTTGGCTCCAATCTACGCGCGCTGGCGCCGCATCTGCCGGAGCGCCAGAGCTGGCGGCTGGTGGACTACGATCCCATCCTGCTCGCCGCAGCGCGCGGACGTTTGCGCGGCTGGGCGGATTCGGCGGAAGACCGCGGGACGTCATTGCGCCTGTCGCGCGGAGGCCGCATCATCGATGTCGAATTCGTCCAAGCCGACTTGTCTCGTGAGGCGTCGACCGCAATGCATGGCGCCGATCTGATAACAGCGGCGGCGCTGTTCGACCTCGTTTCGGCGGACTGGCTGCAACGCTTCGTTACAAGCGTCTGGGACTTGCGCGCGTGTTTCTACACCGCGCTGACCTATAACGGCGTCGAGAGATGGTCGCCGCCCGATGCGCGCGACGCCGCCATTCTCGCCGCGTTTCACGTCCATCAGGCGCGGGACAAGGGTTTCGGGCCCTCGGCCGGGCCGCAGGCGACGGAAATCTTGGCGCGATCGCTCGCGGCGCAAGGATACGCTCTGGCGCGCGGCGAGAGCCCGTGGCGTCTCGGACGAGACGATGCGGCGCTGATCGCTGCGCTCGCCGACGGCATTGCCGACG
>CAMFKC010000361.1 GCA_945956975.1 uncultured Methylocystaceae bacterium
GTCGATGCCGGCCGGCACGATTGGCACGCCAGCCGTTTGCGCAATCAGATGGAAGCCGCGCTTCCATTCTTCGGCGGACGAGCGCGTCCCCTCCGGCGCGATCAGAAGGATCAGCTTCTCGTTGTCGCGAAAGGCGCCGACGCTCGCGCCCACGACGCCCCCGGCCGCGCGCCGGTTGATCGGAATGGCGCCGAACCAGCGCAGCACAGGGCCCATCACGCCCTTGAACGCGGTGTCCTTGATCATCGTGCCGGCGCGCACGCGATAGGCGGTGAGCGTGGCGATCGCCAGCACGCCGTCCATATTGCTGGTGTGTGGCGCGCCGATCATGACCATCTTGGGCAGATCGGCGATCGCGCCCTGCACTTTCCAGCCCATCAGCCGCAGCATCGCGCGGCCGAGCCATTGCGAAAGCGCATTGCCGCGCCGTGCGACGCTGGCGCCGACGGTGGTCGGCGTGCCGGCGAGATCGCCGGCGTTTTCATTTGCCAAGATGTCTATGCCTTCTGGATGCGGAACCCTGCATCCACTAGCACGGTTTCGCCCGTCGTCTTCGGGAAAGCCGTGCACAGCGCATAGATCGTCTGGGCGACATCCTCGGGCGCGATCGTGGCGCTCAGGGCGGAGATGCTGCGGTACATCTTGCCCATCGCGTCGTACGCTTCCGCGCCGTAGCCGTTTTTCAACCAGTCGGATTCGATCATGCCGGGGCCAACGCCATTGACGCGGATTTCCGGTCCCAGCGCACGGGCAAGCGCCATCGTCAGCGTGTTCAGCGCGCCCTTGGAGGCCATGTAGGCGATGGACGAGCCCCGCCCCATCACCGCCGCAATCGACGACACGTTGACGATGGAGGCGCCCTGCTCCTTGCGCAGCATGGGCGCGAAGGCGCGCGACATCTGGAAGGCGCCGATCACGTTGACCGCGTAGATGGCCTGGAAATCCTCTGCCGAAAGGCCATCAAGATTGCGCTGTTCCACGAATTTCGTGCGGCCCGCGTTATTGACGAGATGCGTCGCACGGCCCCAGCGCTTCTCGACCATCTCCGCCGTCATGCGGCAGTCGGCGTCGGACGACACGTCGGCCTTGATGGTCTCGACCTCCGCGCCGGCCTTGCGGCAGGCGGTCGCCACCTCCAGCGCAGGCGCCGGATCGCGCGAATAATTGATCACGACGTTGTAGCCGCTCTCGGCGAACTTGATCGCGGTGGCGGCGCCGATGCCGGCGGACGATCCCGTGACAATGGCCACGGGACGGGACGATGAACTCATGCGGGGCGATTCCTCTGGTTGGTTTGCCAGCATAGTGGCGCAGCGGCGGCGCGCCCCACAAGCGCATTTGCAGCATGGCAAGGCGCCGCTGGCGCCCACGCCGCCGCCTTCACGCGTTCGTGCGTTGACCCGCTCCCGCGTGCGACCTGTGATCTGCTGCAATCAAAACGGGAGGACGAGCAATCATGCAAATTCAACGACGCCTCGGTGCGGCCAGCGTTCTGGCGACGGTTCTGTCCGGCGGATTGTGGGCGGCCTCGGCATTGGCGCAGACCGCCCCAGCGCCGCAGCAGCCGCAATTTCCGGACATGACCTTTTTCGTCTCGTCGAAGCCCGGTCCCGACGGCGCCAACCTCGGCGGCCTCGAGGGCGCGGACAAGCATTGCCAGACGCTGGCCACGGCCGCCGGCGCGGGCGCGAAGACCTGGAAGGCCTACCTGTCGACGCAAGGGTCCGGCGCCATCAACGCCCGCGACCGCATCGGCAAGGGGCCGTGGAAGAACGCCAAGGGCGCGCAGATCGCCGCCGATGTCGACGAACTCCACAAGGATGCGAAGCTCTCGATCGACACGTCCCTGACCGAGCGCGGCACGAAGATCGCGGGCGCGGGCTTCAACAACAACAACCACGACGTGCTGACGGGTTCGGACATGGAGGGCAAGGCGCTGCCCGCCGACAAGGACATGACCTGCGGCAACTGGACCAAGGGCGGCGAAGGCTCGGCCATGGTCGGCCATTCCGACCGCATGGGCCTGCGCGACGACGTCCCCTCGCATTCCTGGAACGCGTCGCACCCGAGCCGCGGCTGCGGCATCCCCGCGCTCAACGCGACGGGCGGCGGCGGACTGCTCTACTGCTTCGCGTCGAATTGAGGCGCTGAAAAAACAAAGCCCGGTTCTCGCGAACCGGGCTTTTGTCGTTTGCGCTGGTAAGGCGCTTGGTGCGGCCAAGAAGACTCGAACTTCCACCCCGGTTAAAGGACTAGCACCTCAAGCTAGCGCGTCTACCAATTCCGCCATGGCCGCCCGGATACGCCGCGCAGAAGCGCTTCGCATCGGCAGGCGTCGTCTAGCAAACGCCCCGCCCCCTTGCAACCCCGCGCCAGCGCTTAAACGCACGCGCCGCCGCGCATTTCACAGCGCCCGCTTCACGTCCGTATGCGCAAAGTCCTCGCCCTTGAACAGCAGGGGCTCGTCCAGCGCCCTGGCCAGCGCATAGGCGAAGCAATCGCCGAAATTGAGCCGCGCCGGATGGCCGGAGCCGCGCCCAAAGTCGCGGTAGGCGGCGCGGGCGATTCTGGCCTGCTCCACGGTGACGGGTTCGATGATGAAGGCGCCCTCGCTCAAAAAGGCGTCCAGCCACCTTGTCGAAGCTTCCTTGCGTTCGCCATCGATCACGACGCTCGCCTCGACATAGGTAGCGGCCGAAAGCCGCAGCGTTTCGGCCGCCTGCATGGCGTAGGCGAAGGCGGACGCCTCCGGCTCGCGACGCAGCACGGCAACCAGCGCGGACGTATCGACGATCACTTCGGCAGGCCGTTCTCGTCGTAGAGATATTCGCCGTGATCGAGCGCCAGCGTCTCCGGATCGAGATGTGCGGCGCATTCCCGCCCGATCTCCAGCAGTCGTTCCGCCAGATTGTCCTTCCGCGCGCTGCGCAGCCGCGCGATCTTGTCTCGCACCGCTTCGGTGACGACGGCCGTCTTGCTGCGGCCCTCGAGCTGCGCAAGCTCGGCGATCAGCCGCTCCGTCTCGGCGTTCTTGATGTTGAGGCCCATCTTTCTACCCCTCGATGGTAGAATTCTACCATTGCTCGGCCGCCTGTCCAAGCCGGCCGCCATTCGCTAAAGACGCTGCATGTCCGCACCCGCCCCAGCGACGACCCGCGACGCCCTCGCCGCGCGCTTCCTTGCCAGGCCCGGCGCCCCACCGGTGGAATGGGCGGTCACGGACGCCCTCGTTCCCTATGAGCAGGCGCTCGCCGAAATGGAGGCCCGCGCCGCGGCCATCGCCCGTGGCGAGGCGCCGGAGCGCGTCTGGCTGCTGGAGCATCCCCCGCTCTACACCTCCGGCACATCGGCCAAGCCCGCCGACCTGCTGGACGCGCGCTTCCCCGTTTTCGAAACCGGGCGGGGCGGCCAGTTCACCTATCACGGTCCCGGCCAGCGGGTCGGCTACGTCATGCTGGACCTGAAGCGGCGAAAGCAGGACGTGCGCGCCTTCGTCGCCGCGCTGGAGGCCTGGATCATCGGAACGCTCGCCGCTTTCAACGTGAAAGGCGAGCGCCGCGAGGACCGCGTCGGCGTCTGGACGCGCCGGCCCGACAAGCCCGCCGGGCCGGACGGCGCCGTCGCCGAGGACAAGATCGCCGCCATCGGAATCCGCGTGCGCCAGTGGGTGACCTTCCACGGCGTCTCGCTCAACGTGGAGCCGGACCTCGCCCACTTCTCCGGCATCACGCCCTGCGGCGTGCGCGAGAGCCATTACGGCGTCACCAGCCTCGCCGATCTCGGCCTGCCCGTGACGATGCACGACGTCGACGTCGCGATGCGCCGCGCCTTCGAGGATATTTTCGGACCGACGATTTCCGCCTGATCAGGCCGACCGGCGCATCCCGAACG
>CAMFKC010000362.1 GCA_945956975.1 uncultured Methylocystaceae bacterium
GCGTGCGCCGCCGGGCGCGTCCACGTCGTGCGCCGCCATGGCCGCCGCAATGTCGGCCTCGAGCATGTCGACGTGGCCCTGGATCGATTGCTCGCAAGCCGCGCGCACGCTCGGGTGCGTCGCATAGGCTTCCTGCGCCATCGTACCGACGAGGCAGGTGAAGCCCGGCAATTCGCCGCTCATCATCGCCTGGCGGAAGTCGACATAGCCGATCACGCGATCGACGGGATCGGGCAGGTTGCGATAGGGCGCGGCCGCGAAAATCCCGTCGGCCGTGTCGGAAAAGCGTCTCGCTGCGGCGACTGCGGCTGCTTCCTTGGATTTAAAATGATGGAAGAACGCGCCCTTGGTGACTCCGGCCGCGGCGCAAAGCTGGTCGACGCTGGTTCCTGCATAGCCCTGTCGGCGGATCACACTGACGGCTGCATCCAGGATCTTTTCGCGCGCGGTGTGCTTTCCGTTTTCCATCTGTCGAACATACCAACCAGTTGGTATGTCGTCAATGAAAAAAACACGCGGGCGGTCGAAACCGCCCGCGTCGCTGCCCGCAGCATGAAGGGATCACATGCTCTTGCAGACCGTCATGGTCTTCATCGCGTTGTTGGCGTCGGCCTCGGAGATGTAGGTCTTGCCTTCCGACACGACGGTGGTCGAACCGCCCTTCTGGGGCATGGTGTTCACGACCATGCACTTCTTCGCGGTCGTGTCGTGCACGATGTAATATTGCTTGGCCGCGGTCTGGGCGAAGGCGGCGGTGGAGGCGACAGCAAGGGCGCTGGCAAGAAGAATCGATTTCATGATGTGTCTCCCTTTTGTGCGACGCTGCAGGAGCGTCGCGGGAAGAACGTCCGAGCGCGCGCTGCGTTCCCGTTCGCGCAGCCATGGCGCGCGCCGTGACGGGATCTGGCCGAATGCCTTCCCGCTGGCGCTGCGCTCTTAACATTGCCGTTGTGGTCTGCGACAAACCGCTGCCCACAGCGATTCAGCGGGCGGAGCCGCGAGCGCCATGTCAGGTCCCATTGTCCGTTTTGCGCCGTCGCCCACCGGGCGCATCCACATCGGCAATGCGCGCACGGCGTTGTTCAATTATCTCGTCGCCGCGCGCGCCGGCGGCACGTTCATCCTGCGCTTTGACGACACCGATCTCGAACGTTCGACTGCGGAATTCGCTGCCGGCATCGAGGTCGACCTCGCCTGGCTCGGCGTCACGCCGCATCTGACGGTGAAGCAGTCCGACCGCGTTCCGCTCTACGCGGCGGCGGCCGAAAGGCTGAAAGCTTTGGGTCTGCTCTATCCCGCCTATGAGACGCAGGGCGAACTCGATCGCCGCCGCAAGCTCAAGCAGGCCCGCGGCCTGCCGCCGATTTACGATCGCGCCGCGCTCGCATTGAGCGAAGCGGACCGTGCGCGCCTCGGGTCGGAAGGCCGCAAACCGCACTGGCGCTTCAAGCTCGATCACCGCGTGATCGAATGGATGGACGGCGTGCGCGGCGCATGCCGCATCGACTGCGCCTCGCTTTCCGATCCTGTGCTCGTGCGCGAGGACGGTTCGTTTCTTTACACGCTTCCGTCCGTCGTCGACGACATCGAACTGGGCGTCACCGACGTCATTCGCGGCGAGGACCATGTCACCAACACCGCCGTGCAGATCCAGATTGCGGAGGCATTGGCGGGCGAGGGGGCAGCGCCGCGCTTCGCGCATCACAACCTTCTGGTCGACGCCACCGGCGCAGGACTGTCGAAGCGCTCGGGCGCGCTCTCCATCGCGTCGCTGCGCGACAGCGGGGTCGAGGCGCTGGCGGTCGCTGCTGTCGCCGTGCTGACCGGCTCCTCCGACGAAGTGCATGCGGTGGGATCGATCGTCGAACTCGCTCAGATGTTCGATCTCGCGCATGTCTCGCGCAATGCGGCGAAATTCGATCCGGCCGACTTGCGCACCCTTACGCAGCGCACGCTGCTCAAGCTGGATTTCGAAAGCGTGCGCGAGCGATTGGCCGCGCACGACATCGTCGGCGCGCATGCGGAAAATTTCTGGCTTTGCGTGCGCGGCAATCTCGATCGCTTTCTCGACGTCTGCGATTGGTGGCGTGTGGTCGATGGCGAGATCGAGCCAGTCATCGAAGACGCCGATTTCTGTCGCGTCGCTGCCACGCTTGCGCCTGACGAGCCTTGGGACGAGACGACGTGGGGCGCGTGGACCTCTGCAGTGAAAGCGGGGACCGGGCGCAAGGGCCGGGACCTCTTCCATCCGCTTCGCCTTGCCCTGACTGGCAAGGACAAGGGCCCGGAACTGGCCAAGCTTCTGCCGCTGATCGGCCGCGCTCGAGCTGTCGCGCGCCTGACGCCGTAGGGCGCGAAATCCGCGTCCAAAATTCTGCTTCAAATATTTTGTCTGCGTAGCGAACGGCGCCAATAATGGATTGTTTTCGCGCGGCAGCATGCGCGCGAACAGCTGGGCGGCGTCGTCGCCTATGGGAGTAAAGCAAGATGAAATACGCAACAAAGCGAGCCGCGCTGGTAGGCGCGCTGATGGTTTCGGTGTCCGCCTGCTCAGCGCATGCCGCCGCCAACAAGGTCGTGATCGGCGACATCGACGATATGTCTGGTCTCTACGCAGACGTCATCGGCGCCGGCGGCGTCGAAGCGGCGAAAATGGCGATCGAGGACTTCGGCGGCTCGGTTCTCGGCAACAAGATCGAACTCTTGACGGCCGACCACCAGAACAAGCCGGATATCGGCGCGCAGAAATTTCGCGAATGGAGCGACCGCGACGGCGTGACCATGATTCTCGGCGGCTCGAACACCGGCGTGTCGATCGCCATGTCCAGCATCGCCAAGGAGAAGCACGTTCCTTTCATCGCCATCGGCGCCGCCGGCGCCTCCCTGACCGGCAAGGATTGCACGCCCTATACGGTGCATTACGCCTATGACACGACGGCGCTCGGCAACGGCACCGCCAAGACGATGCTTAAGCAGGGCGGCAAGAGCTGGTTCTTCCTCACGGCCGATTACGCGTTCGGCACGCAATTGCAGGAAGCGGCCGCCAATGTCGTCACCGCCGGCGGCGGCAAGGTGGTCGGCGCCGTGCGCGTGCCGCTCTCGACGTCTGACTTCTCGTCTTACCTTCTGCAGGCGCAAAGCTCCGGCGCGCAGGTGCTGGGCCTCGCCAACGCCGGCGCCGACTTCACCAATTCGCTGAAGGCGGCGAACGAGTTCGGCATCGCCAAGACGATGAAGCCGGCCGCGCTGCTCGCCTTCATCAGCGACATCCATTCGCTGGGCCTCAAGACGGCCCAAGGCCTCTATCTGACCACCGGCTGGTATTGGGACCTCAACGACAAGACGCGCGCCTTCTCCAAGCGCTATTTCGAGAAGACCAAGCGCGAGCCGACGATGAACCAGGCCGCCTATTATTCGGCGACGCTCGCTTACCTCAATGCAGTGAAGGCCGCCGGCACGACGGATTCGGACAAGGTGATGACCGAACTGCGCAAGGCGAAGATCGACGACATGTTCACCTCCAACGGCCATATCCGCGCGGACGGTCTGATGGAGCACGACATGTACATCATGCAGGTGAAGACGCCCGAGGAGTCCAAGGCTCCGTGGGACTATTACAAGCTGGTGCAGACCATGTCCGGCGAGGAGGCCTTCGGGCCGGTGTCGGCGTCGGCGTGCCCGCTCGTCAAGAAGATGTGAGAACGCGTTCGGGCGGCGCCTGCCGGGGCCGCCCGTCGTCGTCGATCGCGACGAAGGTGAAGGTTCCCACCGTCACCTTCTCGCGGACGTCGGTGCGGAAGCGCCGCGCCCATGCTTCCACATGGATCTTCATCGAGGTGCGGCCGACCGACTCGATCTCGGTGTAGACG
>CAMFKC010000363.1 GCA_945956975.1 uncultured Methylocystaceae bacterium
GGAACAGGCAATGGCACGGCGCGAGCGCCATCGCGGGAATGTCCGCCGGATTCCACGCGCTGACGACGAGGCGGCGCGAGAACGGGTTCCGCCTGATCTCCTCGATCACATCGCTGATCTGGTCGATCGTGCGTCCATCCGGCGCCGCCCACGAACGCCATTGCTTGCCGTAGACGGGACCGAGATCGCCGTTCGCGTCGGCCCATTCGTCCCAGATCGTTACCTTGTTGTCGGCGAGATACTTGATGTTGGTGTCGCCCCTCAGGAACCAGAGCAGCTCATGCACGATGGCGCGCGTGTAGAGCTTCTTCGTCGTCACCATGGGAAAACCGTCGGCCAGATCGAAGCGCATCTGATAGCCGAAGATCGAGCGCGTGCCCGTGCCCGTGCGGTCGGCCTTCGGCGTTCCGTCGTGCAGCACATGGGAGAGCAGTTCGAGATATTGACGCATGCCTCGAGCCTAGCGCGATTCCGCATCGGCAGGCGAACCCGGCTTGTGGAAAAGCCTCAGCTGGCGGCCACCGCCTCGAGGCGGGGCACGTCGAGCAGGCGCACCCCGTCCGGCACGACCAGCAGCGCGCGTTCGCGTGCAAGCTTGGAAATGGCCCGGCTCACCGTCTCGATGGTGAGGCCCAAGAAATCGGCGATATCCTGCCGCGTCATCGGCAGCGGCACCGTCACCGAATTGTTGTTGATATGCGCCCAGCGCTTGCGGAGGCCCACAAGGAAACAGATCACCCGCTCTTCCGCCGTGCGGCGGCCGATCAGCACCATCTGCTCCTGCGCGAGGCTCAACTCGTGGTTGGCGAGATCGTAAAGGCGGCGCAGAAGTTCGGGATGTTCGTCGACGAAAGCTGCGAAATGCTCGCGGTCGAAACGGCAGACGGTGACGGAAGTCAGCGCCTCGGCGCCGTAGACGGTGCGCTCGGCGAGCGACAGGCCTAGAAAGTCGCCGGGGATCGCAAAGCCCACCACCTGCCGACGGCCGTCGGGCAGCAGGCGATACAACCGCACCGAACCGGAGGTGATGTTGAAAACCGACTGCGCATCCTCGTCCTGCGCGAACAATTGCTGGCGCTGGGAATAGCAGCTCGAGCGCGACAGCGTCTCCAGCTTGGCGAGTTCCTCGTCCTCCAGCGCGCCGCAGGCGGAATACGGCCTCACGCTGCAATGGGCGCAATTCGTGTCGGCAAGATGGTTGGGACAACCGCCAGCGCCATGCGTGTGGCTCGCTGCGTTTCCGTGCACGGTCGCCTGCACGATCGTCGATGCGGGAGTCGGGCGGATCATTGGCCACTATCTATCATGAAAGACGCCATAAAACACCGAATCTGCGTTCCCAGCTACAAATTTTGCCGCTCCTGCGGCCACGCTTACGGCGGAAAGTCGCCCTTTCGCTTCCCGGCGGCGCGCACTATATTCGTCTCGTCTTCGCAAGAAGACTATGGCGATAAACAGGCTTCGTAATAAACCATCCGGACCCGGGGGCGGTACCCGGCGCCTCCACCCCAGCCCAGACGCGCTCTGGGTTGCGGCGGGGGCGAAACAGGATCGACGGGGGCGTAAAGGAAGATCTTTTGCCCGGCATGATACCGCCGTTATCGGGTCAAACCTATAGTTGCCAACGACAACTATGCTCCGGTGGCCGTCGCTGCGTAATGCGGTGAAGGTACTGGGAATCAAGTCCTAGGGGGTTAGCACCTTCTAGGCGGGGCTCGGAGGCGCCTGGCAACAGAAGCCTCCACTTTCTCTTGTTTCCGTTTTCCGCATGCGTGTTCGGGTATAGCGTGCGCCTCGCAATGGCCCGGCGAATCGGGCGCAGAGAACTGAAAGCCGAACGCCTCCATGGCGACCGATCACATCCGATACGACCTTCTGGTGCAGGATGCCTTTCGCGGAATATTCCGCAAGGTGCTGACCGACGCCGCGCAGCATGGCCTGCCGGGCGAGCATCATTTCTACATCACCTTCAAGACCGGAGCGCCGGGCGTCGTCATGTCGGATCGGTTGCGCGCCGAATACCCGGAGCAGATGACGATCATCCTCCAGCACCAGTTCTGGGATCTCAAGGTCCACGACCATAATTTCGAGGTCGGCCTGTCCTTCCGCCGCGTCCCCGAGAAGCTGGAGATTCCTTTCGCCGCGGTGAGCGGCTTTTTCGATCCCTCGGTCAATTTCGGCGCCGAATTCACCGCCGACGATCCGGACGCGGCCAAGGACGACAAGCCTCAGGCGGCGCCGGTCCTGTCCGCCGTGCCGTCTTCGATCGAGCCGCCGGCGGAAAAGCCGTTCGAACAGCCCGCTGGTCCCGCGCCTGCCGCCCGCGGCGCGGCGTCGGAACCCGCAGTCGAGGCCCCCGCGGACGCGGCCGACGAGTCGCCGAAGGTCGTTTCGATCGACGCCTTCCGCAAGAAGACGCCCTGATCTCGTGGGCGAGATCGTGAACCTCCGCCGCGCGCGCAAGGATCGCGCCCGTAAGGCGGCGGACACGCAGGCGGCCGACAATCGCATCGCCTTCGGCCGCACGAAGGCCGAACGGCAGCAGACCGAAGCGCAGCGCGAACTCGAAGTGCGCCGTCTCGAAGGCCATCGCCGCGACGCGTCGCAGGACGATGCCTGACGCGGCCCCGCAGCGCGTGATCAAGCGCTCGCTGTCGATCGCCGGCCATCAAACCAGCGTCTCGCTCGAACAGATCTTCTGGAACGAATTGCGCGCCATCGCGGAGGGACGCGCGCAATCCGTAGCGGCGCTGGTCGCCGAGATCGACGCCGGGCGCGGCGAGGCGAACCTGTCGTCCGCGCTGCGCGTCTTCGTCCTGCAGCAGGCAAAGGCCGGCTGAAGGCTACTTGCCCGAAAACTTCGGCTCGCGCTTTTCCATGAAGGCGCGCACGCCCTCCTTCATGTCCTCGGTACGGAACAGCGGCAGCAATTGCAGATAGACGTGATGGACGTGGTCCTTGAACGTCTCGTTGAGGCCCATCCGCATCATGCGCTTGGCCGCCTGCACGGCTAGCGGCGCATTGGCTGCGATCTCGCGCGCCAGCGCACGGGCCCGGCCCATCAGCTCGCCGTCGGGCACGACCTCGTTGGCGATGCCCCATTCCACGCATTCGCGCGCCGAGAGCGTGCGGCCGGTGAAGATGAGTTCCGACGCCTTCGCCCAGCCGATCATGCGCGGCAGGAACCATGTGCCGCCGGATTCCGGCACCACGCCGCGTTTCACGAATGCGGCCGCCATTTTCGAGCTCTCCGCCATGATGCGGATGTCGCAACCGAGCGCCGTATCCATGCCGTAGCCCGCGGCGCCGCCGTTGACGGCGCAGATGATCGGCTTGTCCATCTCGAACATGACAGTCGGCGGCGTGTTGCGCAGGTCGAGATTGGTGGAGCTCGACGCCGACGAGATTCCCTCGCCGTCGCGCTCCTGGCGCAGGTCGAGTCCTGCGCAGAAGGCGCGGCCGACGCCCGTCAGGATCACGCAGCGCACGGCCTTGTCCTCATTTGCCTGAACGAGCAGCCGCGTCAGTTCGCCGAGCATCGGGCCGGAGATCGTGTTCATCCGCTCGGGCGCGTTCAGCGTGATGAGCGCAATGTTCCCGTCTTCGATCTCGTAGAGGACTTCGTTGTGTCCCGCGCCGTGCGTTGACGTGACGTTGCTCATCTTGTCTCTCCTGGAACGCGCCTGTTCAATTGCGCGAAATCGGATGGAAGGTCAGTCCGAGCGCCGCGCAGATCGGCCCGGAGGCGCGCTCGGGATGGCGCGGCGACGAATAGGCGCGATAGAAATCCAGAACGCGCGCGAGATCGGCTTCATAATCGTCGCTCGTGAGGACGGGCGCGCCGAAGGTGATGCGCTTGCGCGCATA
>CAMFKC010000364.1 GCA_945956975.1 uncultured Methylocystaceae bacterium
CTGCTTGTCGGAGAGCAGCCGGATCAGCGTCATCGGCTCTTTCGCTCCCGCGCATTCCTGCGACCCGCCACCGATGGCCGACTTGTTGAGCGCCGGGAAGATGGCTTCATACTGCCGCCATTCCTCGCCCAGCGTTTCCTTCCACTTGATGTTCGCCTCGATGCCGTAGCCGTAGCAGATGTGCACGGCCGTCTCGCACCTGAGGCCCTTGATCGCCTCCTCCAGCGCAGGCACGCCCCATTCCACCACTTCGCCCATGAAAACGTTGAACGCCGGCTCGTCGAACTGGATGACGTCGACGCCGAGCGCCTCGAGTTCGCGCGCCTCTTCGTTCAGCGCGCGGGCGAAGGCCATCGCCATGTCGGCGCGGCGGCCGTAGTGCCCGTCGGCGATCGTGTCGCAGATCGTCATCGGCCCCGGCAGCGTAAATTTCAGCTTCTTCTTCGTGTGCTCGCGCGCGACCGCGGCTTCTTTCGCATGGACCGCGGCCTTGCGCTTCACCGGCGCGGTCACGGTTGGCACTTCGACCGTGTAGCGATTGTTGCGGATGCCCATCGCCGTCTTCTTGTTCCAGTCGATGCCCTCGATCTGTTCGAGGAAGCCGTGCACGAAATGGATGCGCGACTGCTCGCCGTCGCCGACGATGTCGATGCCGTAATCTTCCTGCAGCTTGAGCCAGAGCAGGGTCGCGTCGCGCTTCAACCGGTCGAGCTCGGCGCCTTCGGCGCGCCAGGCGCCCCACAATTTCTCGGGTTCGGCGAGCCAGGCGGGCTTCGGCAGGCTGCCGGCGATGGTGGCTGGAAATCTGACGGTCACGGGCGCTCCTTCATTTTGCGCGCGAAGATGCAGCGCTTCGCGCCGCCGCGCAATCCGGCCGGTGGCGGGCCTGCGCGCATCTGCTATGAGGGCTTGGCCCGCCGCCCTGCCCCGAGCCCCGCTTGTCCGCCGCCCCGCTGAATACCGGCGCCTCCGCGCGCCGCCTCGCCGCGCTGAACCTCCTGGTCTTCGCGCCCATCGGCGTGCAATTGCCGTTCCTGTCGCTGTGGTATGCGAGCATCGGCTTCGCCGCCGAATCCATTGCGCTGATCCAGGGCGCGACGCCTGTCGCACGCTTCCTGTCCAATCTGCTCGTTCCCCCGCTCGCCGACCGCCGCGGCGCCAGCGCCCGGCTGCTGGGTCTGTGCGGCGTCGCGATGACGCTCGCCACGCTCGCCGCGGGCTTCGTGCAGCCCGTCTATGGCCTCGTCTTTCTCTGCATCGTCGCCAGCGCCTTCGGCCAGGGGCCGATGATCGCGCTCACCGACGCCATCGTGCTGCGCGAGGCGCGCCGCCGCGTCGTGGCGGGCGAACGCCTTCTCGACTACGGAATCGTGCGCGGCGCGGGTTCGGTCAGCGTGCTCGCGCTCATGGCCTTCGGCGGCTGGTTCGTTGGTCTCTTCCCGCCGCAGTCGATGATCTTCGTGATCTCGGGCGTGATGGCGCTGGCCGCCGCCGGCGTCTTCCTGCTCGCCCCGCCCGATATGCGCGCGACGCATGGTGGCGGCGTGCAGCCGCTCGAGAAGATCGCGCGTCCGCGTGTCGTGATTCTCGTCGTCATGTCGGCTGCGCTCATCCAGGCGAGCCACGCGGTCGTCTATACCTTCGGCTCCATTGCCTTCCGCGCGCAGGGCCATGGGCCTGCTCTGGGCCGTGGGCGTGGCCACGGAGATCGCCTTCTTCTTTTTCTCGACCCGCTTCGGCGGCGCGCGCCGCGCCTATGGCATGTTGATGGCCGGCGGCGCGGTGGCCATTGCGCGCTGGCTTCTGATGGCGGCGACGACCAACACGGCGCTGCTCTTTTTCGGCCAGGCGCTGCACGCCTTCACCTTCGCCGCCACCCACCTCGGCGCCATTTTTGCGCTGACGCAACTCGTCGGCGAAAGCCGCCGCGCGCAGGCGCAAGGCTGGATTTCCGGCGCCAATGCGCTGACGACGGCGCTTGTGTCAGTCGCCAGCGGGCCGCTGTGGCAGACTTTCGGCCTGCACGCCTATTGGTTCATGTGCGGCGTCGCCGGTCTCGGCCTCGCGCTGGCGGCGGCCGCCGCGCTCGATCCCCGACGAAACGACTGATGACCGTGCGTCACGCCGTCTGGCTTGCGTTGAATACCGCGAGCTGATCGGCGAAGGCCCGCGCATAGGCGGGACGCGCCTCGGCGCGTGCCACATAGGCCTGCAGGTTCGCGTGGCGTTCGAGCAGGTTGGAACTGCCGAGCCTGCGCAAGACGCTCGCCATCATCAGATCGCCGGCGCTGAATGCGCCATCGAGCCAGTCCGCGCCGCCGAGGTGATGCGAGAGATCGGCAAGCCGCGCATCGACGCGGCTGTCGAGCACCGGCAGGCGTTCGACATGCCACGGCTTGTCGCTTTCGAACAGCACCGCGTAAGCACGCTCCAGAATCGGCGGCTCGACGGTGTTGAGCGCGGCAAACATCCATGCGATCGCCCGCGCCCGCGCACGTGGATCCGCCGGGAGAAGGCCCGCATGCCTTTCCGCGATGCGCAGGAGGATCGCGCCCGTTTCGAACAAAGCAAGGCCGTCCTCCTCGTAAGTCGGTATCTGGCCGAACGGCTGGAGTTTACGATGGGCCGGCGCCTTCATCTCCGCGAAAGTCACCAGGCGCACATGGTAAGGCTGGCCAACCTCCTCGAGCGCCCAGCGCACGCGCATGTCGCGCGCCAGTCCGCGCCCGCGATCGGGCGACGCCTTGAATGCGGTGATTGTCGGCGTCATGCGGAACCCTCGCTATGGCTGCGTCACTTGCGATGCAGACAGGAATAGACGCGGATCATCTCGCGCGTTTCCTGCGGGACAGCGCGCGACGCTCGCGCAGCCTCGGTCGCGGTCGCGCAGGAAAGCCAGAAATAATTGCCGGCGGGATCGACGACGAGCCTATTCGGCCTGAAGTCGGTCACGAGGGCGGAGAGATAGGGCGTGGTCGAGAACCACGACAGGCGCTCGAGCGCGCCGTCGATGCGTTGCGACGAGACGAGGAACGGCGCGCCGAGCGCGGGATCGGCCGCCTCTCCTGCGGCGAGCGCGCGCACCGCCGCGCGATAGGCGGAAAAGCAGCGCACGAATTTCGCGGTCTCGACGATGTGAACCAGCATGACCAGCACGGCAGCGCCGAGCGCGAAGCGTGCAACATTTTCGGTCCGCAGCGCAGCCAGAGACGCACGCAGGGGCGCGACGCGCGCGACAGTCGATTTTTCCTGCGCGAGTTGCAGAAGCCCGCAGACGGCGGCCAGGCCGCATGTTGCAATCAGGAGGATCGTGCGCAGGTAATATCTGTTGTCCGCATGCAACGCATGATCGAACATGGCCCACCAGACGACCAGCCCCGCGACGACCGGAAGCGCGGCGAAGAGCGGCGCGGCAAACGGCGCGAGCCGCTGGAGACAGAGCCATAAAGATCCATAGGCGCCCAGCGTTGCGCCGATCAGCAGCAGAAGCGGGCTGGCAAAAATCTTCGCATCGAAGAATTCGGAGGCCGCGCGCAGCCGCACTTCGCCAAAATAGGAATCGGGCTGCAGAAAATAATTGATCGAAAACCACGCGCCGAGCGCCAGCGCCAGGCACGTGAGCGCACGCAGAAAATACGCGTCGCGCAGCCCGCGCAATCCGCAAGCGACGGCGATGCCGAAGCCGAGCACGAGCCCGCCTTCATGCGATAGGGCGAGCGCGACGAACAGTCCCGCGAGAACGATGCTCGCTGCGCGCGACGGCGGCGCGGTCATCGCGCAGGCGAACGCCGGCCAGAACAGCGCATGCGCGATCCACATTTCCGTCGGAAAGCCGAACACGAGAGGCGCAAGCAGCGC
>CAMFKC010000365.1 GCA_945956975.1 uncultured Methylocystaceae bacterium
GCTTGGGGATGATGCAGAAGGAGCAGGTGTTGTTGCAGCCCTCGGAAATCTTCAGATAGGCGTAGTGGCGCGGCGTCAGCTTCACACCGGCTTCCGGCACGAGATCGAGGAACGGGTCGTGCGGCGCGGGCAGGGCGGTGTGCACGGCCTCCATCACGCTTTCGAGCCCCTGCGGGCCTGAAATGGCGAGCACGTCGGGATAGGCTTGGCGGATCTGTTCGGGCTCTGCGCCCATGCAGCCTGTGACGATCACCTTGCCGTTCTCCTCCAGCCCGGCGCGGATCGCGGCGAGCGATTCGGCCTTGGCGCTGTCGAGGAAGCCGCAGGTGTTGACGATGACGGCGTCCGCGCCCGCATGGGTCTTGGCGAGCTCGTAGCCCTCCGCGCGCAGGCGGGTGACGATGCGTTCGCTGTCGACCAGCGCCTTGGGGCAGCCGAGCGAGACGAAAGAAATGCGGGGGGCGGGTCGATCCATTCGCGCCAGATAGAGAAGGCGGGCCGAGAGGGCAAGGAAAAGCGGCGCTCAACGCAAAAAGCCCGGCCGCGAGGGCCGGGCTTCCAGCCTGCCGAAGCAGGCGATCGATGGATCGATCAGTACTTGGCGACGACCGGGCCAGCGCCGCCGAAGCCGAAGCGATAGTTCAGGCCCACGCGGACGAGGTCGATCTTGCTCTTCGAGCTGGTGCTGACGATGTTGGTGCCGCCGGTGGTGCTGACCATCAGGCCAGTGGTCTGCAGCGTGCCGAAGTCGGCGTGCAGGTACTCGAGCTTGGCGCTCCAGTTCGGCGAGAAGGCGTATTCCACGCCAGCGCCGGCCGTCCAGCCGAGCTTCGAACCAACCGAGGCGCCGCCGACGGCGTTGGCCAGCGTGTCGGCGTAGGTCCAGGAATACGAACCCGAACGGTAAGCGAGACCGCCGGTGCCGTAGATCAGGATGTTGTCGAGCGCGAAGCCGAGGCGGCCGCGCACGGTGCCGAACAGGTCGCCGCCGTTGGTCTGGTTGAACACGAACGGGTTGCCGGTCGTCAGAATGCCGAAGCCGTTGAGCGTGCGGCCGCGCGGAGCGACGCCAATGTCGGCCTCGAGACCCAGGACAAAGGCGCTGATCTGGTAGTTGAAGCCGATCTGGCCGCCGCCGGTGAAGCCATTGCGCGAGCCCGAGCCCGTGCCGGCAGCCGACGTTACAAGCAGGTTGGCCGGGACGCCGAGATGGGTGCCAGGAAGAACGTTGGCGCTATAGCTGGAAGAATTCCAAGCGTAGCCGGCGTTGAGGCCGAGGTAGAAGCCGGTCCAGGTGAAGACAGGCGCAGGCGCGACATAGGCCGGAGCGACTTTGCGCGAGGGCAGGTCGGCCGCGAAAGCGGAACCGGCGAGGGTGGTGGCGGCAAGCGCCGCAGCGAACATCTTGAGCTTCATGGAGCCCCCCTTTGGGTAAGAAGCGGTTATGGGAAACGCAGCGTCCGCCTTGGCGGATCGGCACTACTCTCGGTTCACGAGATCCGATGCGCCTAAGTAACCCGAGACATGGCCGCTGGGGAAGCCGATTGTGGCGGAAACGTAGGCAAGACCGCCGCCTTTTGCGCGCATGTTGCGCGGGAGTCACATTTTTTCGACCGTGAGCGGTTTCCGACGCGATTTAGATGATTGACCACAATAAAAAAACCCGGCCTTGCGGCCGGGTTTGTTGGTTGATTGCGCGTATCTGTAGGAAACGACAGTCAACGCTTCGGCTAAAAGTGATAGTTCACGCCGGCGCGCACGATGTGATCCGCGTTGCGCGCCTGCAGCGACACCGGCGCGCCGCTGATCAGATCCACGTAATTCGCGGAATTGCGGCCGAGATCGACGTAAAGATATTCGGCCTTCACCGACCACTTGGGCGTCACGGCGTATTCCACGCCCGCGCCCGCCGTCCAGCCGATCCGCGTGCCCGGATTGTCGATGCGCGACAGGGCCATCACGCCGGCAGGACCGCCGAAACCGAAGCTGGTCGCGGGGAAACGGGCGTTGCCGTAGGCCAGACCGCCGGTGCCATAAACCAGCACGCGATCCATCGCATAGCCGATACGGCCGCGGACGGTGCCGAAATAGCCGGAGCCCATGTTGCTCGCGCCGAACACGCCGCCGTTGGAGTTGTTGCTCGCGCCGCGATAGTTGATGTCCGTCTCGAGACCGAGAACGAGCGGGCCGGTCTGCCAGTTGTAGCCGATCTGTCCGCCGCCGGTGAAGGCGACGCCGCCCTGATTGAAGCTGCTGCCGAAGGGCTGCCAGCTATAGCGCGAATCGCCGATCGCGGCGCCGGCGTTCAAGCCGGCGTAGAAGCCGGTCCAGGTGAAGATCGGCGGCTGCTCGACGTAGGCGACCGGGGGGGCCTTGCGGCTCGGCAGGTCGGCGGCAAGCGCCGTTCCCGCGCTCAGCGCTGCAAAAGTGGCGACCAGCGCCGGACGAAGGAATTTCGACATTGAATACGCTCCTGTTGAACGGAAAACCGCCCCCGGCCCCGAACGATCCGACTTTCGGCGTCGAAACCGGCCGAAGCGCGGAGAAAACGAGGCGGAACCCGCGAAGTTCCACGCTGTTGCAAAAATGCCGGCGCCTTGAATCGCCGATGGTTTCCAAGACGTGTAGACAGGCGCGGCGCCATTGCGCCGCAGTCATTTCGCAAAGGTGAACGTCGCCGCCGCTTTTGCGCCGGCGCGCCGGAGGCGCTAGTTTCCGTCGCAATCAAGGAGCTTCTGCATGAACACCGCGCGCGTCATCCTCGCAGCCGCCGCTTTCGCCCTGAGCCTGACGGCCGCTCGCGCCGCCGATTATGCGGGCGAGATCATCATCGTGCGGCCGCCGGAGGTCTGGCAGGGGCATTTCACCGGCGGGCGCAACCTGCTGCCCGGCGCGCAGCCGACGGCGCTCGACTGGATCGACACGACCGCGCGATTCGCCTCGCTGCGCGATTGCGGACGCTGGATGCACGCGCTCAGCCGCGAATATGCGCGTTACGAAGGCTGGAAAGGCTGCCTTCGTATCCGCTGAGCGCGCGGAAGGTCCGGCATGCCGCGTTTTCGAACCGTAAGGCGCGTCCACCACAGCGCGGCGCAAATGTTCGCGCTTGTCGCGGACATGGACGCCTATCCTGAATTCGTGCCGCTCTGCACGGCGCTGCGCGTGCGCCATCGCGAGACGAACGCCGAGGGCGTCGAGGTCGCGCTGGCCGAAATGGAGGTGGGCTACAAGGCGATCCGCGAGCGCTTCACGACGCGGGTGACACTCGAGGCCGCGCGCAACGAAATTCTGGTCGAATATGTCGACGGCCCGTTCCGCCATCTGCGCAACCGCTGGCGCTTTCGCGATCTCGAGGAGAATCGCTCCGAGATCGAGTTCTTCATCGACTATGAGTTTCGCTCGCGCACGCTCGGCGCGCTGATGGGCGCTGTGTTCGACGACGCCTTCCGCAAATTCGCGAGCGCATTCGAAACGCGCGCCGACCGGGTTTACGGCCGCGGTTGAACCGCGTTTTCCAGCAGATCCAGGGCCTGCTCGATCGCCGCCCGCCGCACCGCGGCGCGGCCGAGGTCGCCGAACCGCCGCTCGACATGCACGATCGGCCCATCGCGCCGCGCACAGGCGAAGTGGACGAGGCCGACCGGTTTTTCCGCGGAGCCGCCGCCGGGACCAGCAACGCCTGTGATCGATACGGTCACGTCCGCGCGCGAATGCTCGAGCGCGCCGGCCGCCATTTCGCGCGCCGTCGCCTCGCTGACCGCGCCGACGGCCGCCAGGGTCTCGACGGAGACGCCGAGCATGCCGACCTTGGCCTCGTTGGAATAGGTGACGAAGCCCCGGTCC
>CAMFKC010000366.1 GCA_945956975.1 uncultured Methylocystaceae bacterium
AGAGACAGGCAACATCCCACGCCGAAATATCCCGCGCCGCCGTTTGAAAAGCAGACGCAGCCATGGCCGGGCCTTGCCAAGAAGATGAACCCGCCGCCCGACCACGGCGAGCATTCGTACAAGGGCTCAGGCCGCCTGACCGGCCGGAAAGCGCTCGTGACCGGCGGCGACTCCGGCATGGGCCGCGCCGCGGCCATCGCCTTCGCGCGCGAAGGAGCGGACGTCGCGATCAACTATTTTCCGAACGAAGAGGAGGACGCGCGCGATGTCGGCAAGTTCATCGCAGACGCCGGACGAAAGGCGGTCCTGCTGCCGGGCGACCTGCGCGACGAAGCGTTCTGCCGCCAACTCGTGCGCGACGCGCATGATGCGCTGGGCGGTCTCGACATCCTCGTCACGAATGCGGCGCGCCAGCAGTCGCACGAATCCTTCCTAGAGATTTCGTCGGAAGATTTCGACGCCACGATGAAGACGAACATCTACGCGCCGTTCTGGCTGTTGCAGGAGGCGGTGCCGCTGATGCCGCAGGGCGCGACGATCATCGCGACCTCGTCGGAGCAGGCGATGGATCCATCCCCGGAGCTCTACGACTACGCGCAGACCAAGGCGGCGACGACCAATTTCGTCCGTTCGCTCGCCAAGCAACTCGCCAAGCGCGGAATCCGTGTCAACGGCGTCGCGCCGGGTCCGATCTGGACGCCGCTGCAAGTCTCCGGCGGCGCCTCGATGGAGAAGCTGCAGCAATTCGGCGGGCAGGCTCCGGCCGGCCGTCCGGGACAGCCTGCGGAACTGGCCGCCATCTATGTTCTGCTGGCCGATCCCGCCGCCAGCTACACGACGGGCCAGATCTATGGCGCCTCGGGCGGCGCCGGACTGCCGTGACCGCAAACGCCGCGGACGTCTGCGACGAGCACGCGACGGAGAGGCCTAAAGGCCGCGGTTGTAGACCAGTTCGCCGTACTGGCTCTTGACCGTCAGGGTCGAGCCCTTCAGGTCCCAGACCGGGCCGGAGCGCAACACAGTCAGGTAGGCCCGCTCGAAATTGTTCACTTCGGGCGGGCAGGTCTTCTTGGTCATGGCGACCGGGCCCATCGCCAGACGATGGCCCTTGACCGGATAGAGCGTCGCCGACCACGTATTGCAGCCGGACGAGCCTGTGCCGCGCAGGTTTTCATCGATCAGAAGCGAAGCGTCAGCAGGCGGCGACTTTCCGTTGATGGTCGAAAGCTGCCAGGTCGCCTTCGTGGGAAAGGGCGACTCATAGGCGTCCTTGCTTTCCTTCTTCTCGCCTGCGCCTTGCTCGGGCTGGCCCTTGTGCTTGCGCTGCGCCAGCGCGGGCTGCGCGGCGACGGCGATCACGGCTGCGGCGATCAGGATTGCGCGTTTCTTCATTGTTTCCCCTCGAGCGGACCCCCGGTCGACGCCCCTCTTACATCAAAATGCGGCGGGAAAACGAGGGGTCAGCCGACCAACCGCACCCCAATCAGCCACGGATGGCCCCAGAAAAGCATCGCGAGATAGGCTAGCGTGCCTACGACGACGACAATGACATCCTGCGCCACACCGCCGTGCTTCGCGCCCAGCGGCCCCAGCGCGCCGCGCTTCTTCACTGAAATCCGGTCGTAGACCGCCCAGGCGAGGAACGAGACGAACAGGACGATTCCGACGAGATCGCCATTGGCGATGAGATGGGCGAGCGCCCAGATCTTCACCGCTGCCAGCATCGGATGCTTGGCCTTGTCGCGGATGTGCGAGGGCACGTAGGCCGCAACCAGTAGCACGAAGGCGAACCACATCAGCAGGAAGGCGATGTGCTTGGTCCAGACAGGCGGCGTCCAGAGCTGCACGTTGGCGGGCGATACCCGCGCCATGCCGAAACCCCACACGATCAGCACGAAGCCCAGCAGCGAGGCGACGGCGAAGGCGATCTTGTACTGGCCTTCGCCCAGCCGGGCGACCAGCGCTTGCCGCGCCGGTTGCGAGGTCGGCACGAGATGCACGCCGAGAAAGATCAGAAGGCCGAGAATCAGAACTGTCATAAGGGGCTCGCAGCTTGACGGGCGTCCAAAATAGGCGCGCCCGCCCGCTTACAATAGCATCCAAATTCGCCCGAAGGGATGCTCGGACGATTACGAGCAGCCCCGTGCCAGACACGCCCTGTTCTTCTTGTTCTTCAGGCAGGTCTGCACCGCCAGGGTCTGCGCTTTGGGCGCCTGGGCATGCGAGGCCGTGTACATCTTGTTGTCCTCGCGACCCTGCGCCTTGCAGGTGGCCGCCGAAGCGGACCCCGCCATGACGACCATGGCGCCCAATACGATTGCGAGACCCGCCAAGCGCTTCATGAAATCGTCTCCATCCCTGTTCATCGCCATAGTGGCGAACCAGGAACTTGCTTGGCCAGGAACGGTGCTGTCAAGTTTCCGTCGCCGGTTCAGCCGAGACGCTTCGCGAGCTTTTCCCACAGAGGATTCTTGGCCGTGAAGACGTAGTCGACCGAGCCCACCGTCACATTGTCCGCGCCATGCTTGATCAGCCATTCCGCGAGATCAGGCGCATCGGACTTCGGACAGGCCAGCATTACGAACCCTTCCTGCCCGCGCCCGCGCAGGCGCGCGTTGAACTTGGCGGCGGCCTTCTTGAGCTTGCTGTCGCCGAGTTCCGGCACGAATGCGCGGACCTCGCGCGTCGTGCGCGCTTCTTCTTCCGCTGCGATTCGCGCGAGAATGAGACGCGCGGCCTCGCGCGCGGTATCGTCCCAGTTCGCACTCATGGACGCCACGAGATTGGCCTCCGAGCGCAGCATTACGCCGTCGTCCAGCACCTTCAGCGCATTGGCCTTGAGCGTCGCGCCCGTCGTCGTGATGTCGACGATCAGCTCCGCCTGCCCGGCCGCAGGCGCGCCCTCGGTCGCGCCGAGGCTCTCGACAATGCGATAATCGGCGACGCCGTTCTCGGCGAAGTAGCGGCGCGTGAGGTTGATGTACTTGGTCGCGACCCGCATCCGCTGCCCGCGCTTCGAGCGATAGGCGGCGGCCACGTCGGCGAGGTCCGCCATCGAGCGCACATCGATCCACGCCTGCGGCACGGCGACGACGACATTGGCGTGGCCGAAGCCGAGCGGCGTCAGCAGTTCGACCTTCGAGCCCGCATCGGGAATCGTCTCGCGCACGAGGTCTTCGCCCGTGACGCCCATGTGCACGGAGCCTTGGGCCAGATGCGCGGTGATGTCGGAGGCCGAGAGAAAGGCGATCTCGACATTGTCGACGCCCTTGAGAACGCCGCGGTAGTCGCGCGCGCCGCGCCCCTGCACGACGTCGAGACCGGCGCGCGCGAAAAAGGCGTTGGCGTTTTCCTGCAGCCGGCCCTTGGAGGGCACGGCGACGATGAGTTTGCCCGCGCTCACGCCGAAGCCTCCGCAAAGAGCCGCTCGACCCAGATGGCGGCGCCGACGGCGGGAATGTCTTTCTTGGCGCCGAGCGTGCCGAGCAGACGGTCGTAGCGGCCGCCGCCGATCACCGGCTTGTCCGCCGCCGAGCCGGGCGCATGGGCCTCGAAGATGAAGCCCGTGTAGTAATCGAGCCGGCGCACGAAGCGCGCCGAGAAACTCATGGTGGACGGATCGAGCCCGCGCGCGACCATGAAGTTCAGCCGCTGGTCGAAGGAATCCAGCGCCGCCGTGAGATCAAGCTTCGCGTCGGACGCGATCCTGCGCAGCGTGGCGGAGGCGGCGTCGGGATCGCCGGACACGGCGAGGAATTTTGCGATCAGGTCGCGCTTGTCCCTGTCTCTTATACACATCTCCGAGCCCACGAGACGCTCATGAATCGCG
>CAMFKC010000367.1 GCA_945956975.1 uncultured Methylocystaceae bacterium
TCGAGCAGCTGCTCGGCCTGACGCTGGCGCTGGCGCGCCTCGTCGCGATTGGCGACGGCGGCGGCCTTGGCTTCCTGAAGCGCTGACAGGCGGGCGGACGAAGCCGCTCGGCGCTTTTCAGCGGCCGCCAGTCGCTCGCGGGTCTCGGCCACGGGACGCTCGGCGGCGCGCTGCGCAGCGCGCGCTTCCTGCTCGCCCTGCGCGGCCATGCGCAGCGCCTGCTGCGCGGCTTCCGCCTCTGCGCGCAGCTTCTCGGCGTCGCGCCGCGCGGCTTCCGCCTCGCGCGTGAGATCGCCGAGCCGGTTCTTTTCGGCAAGGCGCCGCGCGGCCGGCGTCGGCGCTTCCGCGCCCTGGGTGAACCCGTCCCAGCGCCACAGATCGCCTTCCTTCGAGACGAGCCGCTGGCCGGGCTTGAGCAGGCCGCGCAGGCGCGGGCCTTCCTCGCGCAGCACGACGCCGATCTGCGCCAGACGCCGCGCCAGCGCGGGCGGCGCCTGCACGAGATCGGAGAGCGGCGTCACGCCCGGGGGCAGCGCGGGATCGCCCGCAGAATCCGTCGTCGCCCAATGCGCGGGTGCGGACGTGTTGGCGGAAGCCTCGAGATCGTCGCCGAGCGCCGCGCCGATCGCGGCCTCATAGCCCTTCTCGACCTTCATTTCCTCGACGACGGGCGGCCAGAGGCCGCCGGCATTGGAGTCGAGCAGCTTCGACAGCGTGCGCGCTTCCGTCTCCAGCCGCTGCGCCTTGCGATCCGCCTCCGTCAGCGGGCCACGCAGTTCCGCTTCCTTATCGCGCGCCGCCGCATGGGCCTCTTCGGCCAGCATCGCACGCTCTTCGGCCGCGGCGGCGTCCTCGATCAGGTTTTCGAGCGTCTCGGCGAGCGCATGAGCCTCTTCCTCGCCCGAACCGCTTGACGCGATCATTGCGAATTCGGTCTCGACGCGCGTGATCTCAGCCTCGAAGCGCGCGAGACGCTGCGTCTCGTCGCGCACGCTGGCCTCGGCGGAGGCGCGCTTGGCGCTGGCGTCGGACAGCAGCGCCTGCGCGTCCGACAGCAGCCGCTCGGTCTCGGCGAGCTTCTCCTCCGCCATCTGCGCGCGCTCGGCGGCCTCGGCGCGAAGATCGCTCTCGGACTCTTCGAGCTCTTTGAGTTCGGAATCCTCGGCCTCCAGCCGCGCGATGGATTGGCTGGCGTCCTCGATCAGCGCCTTCTCGCGTTCGAGGTCGCGCGAAATCTGTTCGATCCGCCGTGCGATCTCGGCGGCGCGCTCCTGCGCGCGCTTCTCTTCGGCTTCCAGCGTCTCGCGGGCGAGCGCGATGCGCTGCAGGGCGGCGCCCGCGCGCGCTTCGGCGTCGCGCAGGCCGGGCAGGCCGTGGGCGGCGATCGCCTGCAGACGCGCGGCTTCGGCCTGCTGGGTGGTGCGTTCGGCGACTTCACGCACATCGGCTTCGAGCTTGCGCTCGGCTTCCGCCAGATTGCGGCTCGCCTCGCGATGCAGGCTCAGCGCGACCAGCGCCTCGTACTTGCGGATGTCCGACGCCAGCGACTTGTAGCGTGAGGCCTGGCGGGCCTGCCGCTTCAGCGAGTCGATCTGCGCGTCGACCTGCTTCATCACGTCTTCGAGGCGCGTGAGATTTTCTTCGGCGCCCTTGAGACGGAGCTCCGCCTCGTGGCGGCGGGAGTGCAGGCCGGCGACGCCGGCGGCTTCTTCCAGAATGCGGCGGCGCGCCTGCGGCTTGGCGGAGATGATCTCGCCGATCATGCCCTGCCGCACCAGCGCGGGAGAGCGCGCGCCGGTCGAGGCGTCGGCGAACAGCAATTGCACGTCGCGCGCGCGCACCTCGCGCGAATTCACGCGATAGGAGGAGCCCGCCTCGCGCTCGATCTTGCGGGTGACCTCGATCAGTTCGGAATCATTGAAGGCGGCGGGCGCGGTGCGCGCGGAATTGTCGAGCACCAGCCCGACTTCGGCCGTGTTGCGGGCAGGGCGGTTGCCGGAGCCGGAGAAGATAACGTCGTCCATGCCGGACGCGCGCATGTTCTTGTACGAATTCTCGCCCATCACCCAGCGCAGGGCCTCGACGAGATTCGACTTGCCGCAGCCATTCGGCCCGACGACGCCCGTCAGGCCGGGCTCGATGTGGAATTCGGTCGGCTCGACGAAGCTCTTGAAGCCGACGAGCCGGAGCTTGTTGAATTTCATGCACGCATCCCGCCGCCGCCACGGCAGCTCAATCTGTGAGACTAGAAAGCGTCACAGACGTCATGGAAATGCAAGCAAAACGCCGATTTTTGCTGTGAATCGCGTCCAGGAAGACGGCAATCGCAATCCACAGGAATATTTTTGGGGCGCCGGGTCGCTTACTTCTTGTCCGTGACGAAGGGAGCCAAAGTCTTGTCCAGGTCGGCCGGCGCGATCTCGCCCTTCTTGCGCTCGCCGTTGATGAAGAATGTCGGCGTGGAATCGACGCCGAACTTGTCGGCGGCGCGCTGGCGAACCTTCAGCACGTTCTGGTAGAGGGCGTTGTCCTGCAGCACCTTCTTGAATTCGTCGGAGCCGATGCCTGCCTGCTTGACCGTCTGCTCAAGCGCGTCGAGCGGCTTGTCCACGAAGGCCCAGTTCTTCTGCTGCGAGAACAGGAGGTCGACAAGCGCCGTCCGCTTGTCGCCTGCCGAGCGCGCCAGCATGAAGGCGGCGGCCGCGAGCGCGTCGAGCGGGAATTCGCGGAGCGTGAACCGCACCTTGCCCGTGTCGATGTAGTTTTTCTTGAGGAGCGGATAGGTCTCCTCGTGGAAGGCGGCGCAATGCGAGCAGGTCATCGAGGCGTATTCGACGATCGTCACCGGCGCATCGTCCTTGCCGACCCACACGTCCGGCAGCGCATCCGGCGCCATCAACTCCTTCACGTCGACCTTGCCGTCGAGCGCGAGCGCGGCCCCCGGGGCAAACGCAAGCCCTGCAAATGCGCCGGCGCCGGCGAGGATAAGGCGGCGCGATAGGATCAAAGGCTCGGTCATGCTCGGTCCCGGCTTGCGGCGGAAGATCCGGCCGCGGTGCGTCAAGTCAGTGCTGGCCGAATATGGCAATTGCAGGGATACGGCAAGCGATGGGCGAGGCTTATCGCCGCTTTTCGCTGAGCGCAGCCGTTCCCAGCCGCATCAGCGCCGCCTTGAGCGCCTCGTCCTCGATCCCGTCCGCCAGCCGTTCGGCCTCCGCCCGCGCCCGCGGGTCGATCGGCGGCGGCTTTCGCACGGGCTTGCGCCTGGGCGCGAACGGCTCGTTGCGGAGCGCGATCTTGCCGACGCACCGCCACCCCAGATGCGCATTGACCCGCTCGATCAGCAGGGGGGCGAGATGCTGCATTTCCAGCCCCATGCCGGGCGCGACCCGCAACATGAGGGTCGCGGGCTCTGCGGCCTTGGCTGGATCCGTCTTGGGCCCGCGCGGCGGCCAACGCAATCTTGCGGGCTCGCAAACCGCCGCCAGCCTTTCGCCAGCGATCTCCGCCCAGTCCAGCACGAGCGTCGCCTGCGACATGCCGAGCTTGGCGACGAGCGGATCCAGCGCGTCAGAAACAAATTCGGCGAGCGGACGGGCGCGCATCTTGCGGCGGGGCGGCGGCATGGGGGAACAATAGCATGGAAGCGCGGCGCGCTGCGCGCTTCCATGCTATCTGAGCGCGCGATGCCCCAGCGAAATGCTCCCGCCTCCGAACTTCTCGCCTGGTACGACCGACACGCCCGCAAACTGCCGTGGCGCGCGCCGCCAGGCGCGCAGGCCGATCCCTATGCGGTCTGGCTGTCGGAAATCAT
>CAMFKC010000368.1 GCA_945956975.1 uncultured Methylocystaceae bacterium
CTCGTCGCCTTCGTGATCCTCGGTTCGATCCTCGAAGGCATCCCGGCCATCGTCCTGTTCGGACCGCTGCTCTTCCCGATCGCCAAGCAGCTCGGGATCCACGAGGTCCATTATGCGATGGTCGTCATCCTCGCCATGGGCATCGGCCTTTTTGCCCCGCCCTTCGGCGTCGGCTATTACGCGGCCTGCGCAATCGGGCGCGTCGATCCAGCCGAGGGCGTGGCGCCGATCTGGCCCTATCTCGCCGCCCTGATCGTCGGCCTTGTGCTCGTCGCCGCAATCCCATGGATTTCAATCGGCTTCCTGTGATCGGGCGCCCGAAGCAGCCGCATCGCGTTGCGCCTGAGCGCCGAAAAGGCTAGGCAGACGCTCTTTTCGAGGCAGGCGGAGCGCCGCGCAATGCGCATTGCGATGATCGGTTCGGGTTACGTCGGCCTCGTGTCCGGCGTCTGTTTCGCCGACTTCGGCCACGACGTGGTCTGCATCGACAAGGATCAGGCCAAGATCGCGCAGCTCGAAGCGGGCGTGATGCCGATCTTCGAGCCCGGCCTCAAGGAAATCGTCGACAAGAACGTGCGCGAAGGCCGTCTGACCTTCACCACCGATCTTGCGGCCGGCGTGGCGGGCGCCAAGGCGATCTTCATCGCCGTGGGCACGCCCTCGCGTCGCGGCGACGGCTACGCCGATCTGTCCTACGTCTACGCCGCCGCAAAAGAAATCGCCGGCCACGCGAGCGACGACGCCGTCATCGTCACCAAGTCCACCGTGCCCGTCGGCACGGGCGATGAGGTCGAGCGCATCCTGCGCGAGATCAGGCCGGACTCGAACATCGCGGTCGTGTCCAATCCGGAGTTCCTGCGCGAAGGCGCCGCGATCTCGGACTTCAAGCACCCCGACCGTATCGTGATCGGCTCCGACGATGCCCGCGCCCGCGAAGTGATGCAGGAAGCCTATCGGCCGCTCTATCTCAACAACCAGCCGCTTCTGTTCATGGCGCGCCGCACGGCGGAACTGACGAAATACGCGGCGAACGCGTTTCTTGCGACCAAGATCACATTCATCAACGAGATCGCCGATCTCTGCGAGGCGACCGGCGCCAACGTGCAGGATGTCGCGCGCGGCATCGGCCTCGACAACCGCATCGGCCGCAAGTTCCTGCACGCAGGCCCCGGCTATGGCGGGAGCTGTTTTCCGAAGGACACGCTGGCGCTGGTCAAGACCGGGCACGACGCCGGCGCGCCGCTGCGCATCGTCGAGACCGTCGTCGCGATCAACGACCAGCGCAAGCGCGCGATGGCGCGCAAGGTGATCGCAGCCTGCGGCGGCTCGGTGCGCGGCAAGACGATCGCGCTGCTCGGGCTCACCTTCAAGCCCAATACCGACGACATGCGCGATGCGCCCTCGCTGATGATCATTCCCGCGCTGCAGGACAATGGCGCGAAGATTCGCGCCTATGATCCCGAAGGCATGGCGCAGGCGAAAACCGTGCTCGAAAACGTCGAATTTGCGCAGAGCGCCTATGCGGCTATCGAGGGCGCCGATGCGCTCGTGCTCGTCACCGAATGGGATGCGTTCCGCGCGCTCGATCTGTCAAAGGTCAGGACCCTGCTGAAATCCCCTGTCGTCGTCGATCTGCGCAACGTTTACCGGCCCGACGAAATGGAGCGGCATGGCTTCACGTATGTGAGCATTGGCCGCTGATTTCCCGCCGCTGATTTCTCATAGCGAAACGCCCGCCCGCTTGCCGAACGCGCACGCGCCCGGCATTCTGCCGGCATGAAACGCCGCGCGCACGCACGCAGCGGCAGGGAAACGTCAGGCAGGACCATGAACGACACGGCCACTCTCGAACGACCGTCCGCGAAGGCCGGCGGCAAGGCTGAACATTTCGACGTGCTGATCGTCGGCGCCGGCATTTCCGGCATCGGTTCCGCCTATCATCTCATTCATCAGAACCCCGGCACGAGCTTCGTCATCCTCGAGACGCAGGAGACCTTCGGCGGCACCTGGACGACGCACAAATATCCGGGCATCCGCTCGGACAGCGATCTCCACACATTCGGCTACAGCTTCAAGCCCTGGGTCGGAAAGCCGATCGCGAGCGCCGATGAAATCCGCAAATACATGGGCGAGGTGATCGAGGAGAACGGGCTTAGTCCGCATATCCGCTACCGTCACAAGATCCATCACGCGCGCTGGTCGAGCGCCGACAATCTCTGGACCGTGGAGGCCGAACGCCTCGACACGGGCGAGCGCAAGATCTTCACCTGCAACTTCCTCTGGATGTGCCAAGGCTATTATCGCCATTCCGAAGGCTACACGCCGCAGTGGAAGGACATGGACAAGTACGAGGGCCAACTCGTCCATCCCCAGACCTGGCCGGAAGGGCTCGACTACAAGGGCAAGCAGGTGCTCGTCATCGGCTCCGGCGCCACCGCCGCGACGGTGATCCCCGCCATGGCGCCGGACGCCGCGCATGTGACGATGCTACAGCGCTCGCCCACCTATTTCATCCCCGGCCGCAACGCGATCGAGATCGCCGAACAGCTCCGCAAGCTGCAGGTCGACGAGAGCTGGATTCATGAGATCGTGCGCCGGCAGATCAACTACAACCAGGCCGACTTCACCCGCCGCTGCTTCGAGGAGCCGGAGGCGGTGAAGGCCGAACTGCTCGGCGCCGTGCGCGCCTTTCTGGGGCCCGACTACGACATCGAGAAGCACTTCACGCCGAACTACCGCCCGTGGCGCCAGCGCATCGCCTTCATCCCCGACGGCGATCTTTTCAAGGGCATCGCGTCGGGCAAGGCGAGCGTCGTCACCGACGAGATCGACCGCTTCACGAAGAAGGGCGTGCTCCTGAAATCGGGCAAGGAGCTCGAGGCCGACATCATCGTGACGGCGACGGGCTTCAACCTCTGCATGATGGGCGACATCGCCTTCGACGTCGACGGCAAGGCGCTCAACTGGAACGACACGATCACCTATCGCGGCCTGATGTTCACCGGCGTGCCGAACCTCGCCTGGGTCTTCGGCTATTTCCGCGCGAGCTGGACGCTGCGCACGGACCTCGTCGCGGAATTCGTCTGCCGCCTGCTCAACCACATGAAGCAGAAGGGCGCCAAAAAAGTGGAAGTCGCGCTGCGCCCCGAGGACAAGGACGATCCGATCCTGCCGTGGATCGACGCGGAGAATTTCAACCCCGGCTACATGATGCGCGGCATGGACCTGTTGCCGCGGCGTCTCGACAAGCCGGAATGGCAGCACAGCCAGGATTACTGGACCGAGAAGGACGAAATTCCGAAGACGAATTTCGACGACGCGGCGTTCGTCTACAGCAAATAGTCCCTACAACACCCTCATCCTGAGAGCGGGCGAAGCCCGCCTCTCGAAGGATGGCAAGACCAGCGATGTGCGGCTTGGCCACCCTCCGAGACGCCCGCTTCGCGGGCTCCTCAGGGTTGAGGGCCGGGGGCAGACGGGGCGTCGGGAGAATTACTTCCCCCAGCCCACATTCCACGCAGGCTTCCGCTTCTCGACAAACGCCTTCGTGCCCTCCGCGCCCTCCGGGCTGCGCACGGCCGACACGAAATCCTCTGCCGCGCGATCGAGCAGCCTGTCCATCGGCTCGCCGCCCTTGGCGACGCGGTGCATCAGCGCCTTGGTGACGGCGACCGCCTCCGGCGCGCATTTCAGGATCTGCGTGATCGTGGAATCGATCAGCGCCTCCAGAGCCTCGGATGTTTCCGCAACTTCATGCGCGATGCCCACATCGCGCGCCTGATGCCCGTTGAGCTTCGCGCCCGAC
>CAMFKC010000369.1 GCA_945956975.1 uncultured Methylocystaceae bacterium
ATGACCTCGTCGTTCGCGGCGGCTCGCTCGCCGACGGCTCCGGCGCGCCGTGCCGCGACGGAGACGTCGCCATCAAGGGCGACACGATCGTCGCCGTCGGCAAGGTCTCCGGGCGCGGCCGCGAGGAAATCGACGCGCGCGGCAAGCTCGTCACGCCAGGCTTCGTCGACGTGCACACGCATTACGACGGGCAGGCGACCTGGGACGAGCGGATGCAGCCATCCTCGTGGCATGGCGCGACCACAGTCATCATGGGCAATTGCGGCGTGGGCTTCGCCCCCTGCAAGCCCAATGATCACGACCGGCTCGTGCGCCTGATGGAGGGCGTCGAGGATATTCCCTTCCCCGTCCTGTCGCAGGGCCTGCCGTGGAACTGGGAGAGCTATCCCGACTATCTCGACGCTCTGTCGCAACGCCGCTTCGACATGGACGTCGGCTCGCAACTCCCGCACGCGGCGCTGCGCGTCTACGTCATGGGCGAGCGCGGCGTGAACCGCGAGCCGGCGACGCCGGAGGATATTGCGCGCATGAGCGACATCGCGAAGGCCGCGATGCTGGCGGGCGCCATGGGTTTCTCCACCTCGCGCACGCTCAACCATCGCGACAGCGAGGGCAATCCGACGCCCACTCTCACTGCCGAGGCGGACGAACTCGTCGGCATTGCGATGGGGCTGAAGGCGGCGGGCGCGGGCGCGCTGCAATTCGTGTCCGACTTCACCGACGCCGAAGAAGAATTCGCGCTGATGCGCGAGATGGTGCGCAAGTCCGGCCGTCCGCTCTCCTTTTCGCTGCTGCAGGGCCATGTCGCGCCGGACAAGTGGCGCCTGCTTCTGGACCGCACGGCTGAGGCGAACGCCGAGGGACTGACCATCCGCGCGCAGGTCGCGGGCCGTCCGGTGGGCGTGCTGCTCGGTCTCGAACTGACGATGAACCCGTTCTCGAAAAATCCGGTTTATCGCGAGATCGCGTCGCGGCCACTGGCCGAACGCGTCGCCGCGCTGCGCGATCCCGAATTCCGCGCGCGCCTGCTGGCGACGCCGCCGATCGCGGAGCCGGGCTTTGCGCGCTCGACGCTGCAGAACTGGAAGAACATGTTCCGCATGGACGGCGATTTCGACTACGAGCCGCTGCCGGGCGACAGCCTGCAGGGGATGGCTGACCGGCAGGGCGCCAGCGCGCCGGCGCTGGCGCTCGAAGCCATGCTGGAGAACGAGGGGCGCGGCATCCTCTACGTGCCCTTCCTCAACTACGCGGGCTTCACGCTCGATCCCGCGCACGAGATGCTGATGCACGAGAACAGCGTGCCCGGCCTATCCGATGGCGGCGCGCATGTCGGCATGATCTGCGACGGCTCCTTCCCGACCTACAATCTCGTGCACTGGACGCGCGACCGGAAACGCGGCGCGCGCATTCCGCTCGAGAAGATGGTGGCGATGCAGACGGCCGACACCGCCGCGCTGATCGGCCTGCACGACCGCGGCCGCATCGCACCGGGGCTGCGCGCGGACATCAACGTGATCGACTATGCGCGGCTACGGCTGAAGCCGCCTGAAGTCGCCTACGATCTGCCGGCCGGCGGCAAGCGCCTGCTGCAGCGCGCGGAAGGCTACGAGGCGACGATCGTGGCGGGCGCCGTGACCTATCGCAACGGCGAGCCGACGGGCGCCCTGCCCGGCCGGCTGCTGCGCGGCGCGAAGGCTGCGCCGCAGGCGATTGCGGCGGAGTAGGCGTCAGGCGCGCAGCTTCGGGTGCCGCTCGCCGAAGCGGCGCATGGCGAGGACGACCTCGCCCAGGTCGCGTCCCGTCTGCGTCAGCACATATTCGGCCCGGGGCGGCCGCATCTCGTAGAAACGCCGCTCGACGACGCCCGCCGCCTCGAGCGCCTTCAGGCGCTCGGAGAGCGTGTTCGGCGCGATGCCCGTCAGGGACTCGATGAAATCCTGATAGCGCCGCACGCCGCCGTTGCGCAGCAGGTCGCGCATGACCAGCGCCGTCCACTTGTTGCACAGCAGGGACGCGGTGCGGGCGACAGGGCAATTGTGCACGTCAGGAGCGGTCATTGCGCGCATGTTAGGCGAGCCGCTTCGATCGGACAAGTCACTTCTTTATTGATAGTGACATCATTTTTTGTATAGACTGCCTCATCGCCCGGGAGGCAGCCATGATCGCAGTCAGCACATTCACGGAATTTCTCGTTCCAGCGGCGGACGTTTTCGTCGCCGGCCTCGTCCTTGCTGTCTTTTATGCAGCGATGGGTCGCGCGGGACTCGCTCCCGCCGAGAGGCGCCGCAAACTCGCTGTCGCGGCGGGCATCCTGTTCGGCTGGTATCTCCTCGTCACGCTCGTCGCTTCGCGCGGCATCCTCCAGGCCTCGCCGGACGTCCGCTTTCCCGCGCTGCCGATCGCGGTCTTCACGCCCGTGGTGATCGGTCTCGCCTTTCTCCTGCGCTCTTCGTTTATCGGCCGCCTGCTCGACGCGACGCCGTTGTGGTCTCTCGTCGCGATCCAGATCACCCGAGTGATGGGGGCGATCTTCCTCTTCGAATGGGCGCGCGGCGCCCTGCCCGGCGTCTTCGCCATTCCCGCAGGGCTCGGCGACATGAGCGTCGGAGTGCTCGCAATCCCCACGGCGCTTCTTGCGGCGCGCGGTTCGCGGCTGGCGCCCGTGGCCGTAGTGGGTTGGACCGTTCTCGGGCTCGGCGATTTCGTCTCGGCGCTCGCCACCGGCTTCCTCTCGTCGCCGGGCAGGTTCCAGCAATTGTCGATGGATGCGCCGAACCTGTTCGCCTCCGCCTATCCGCTGGCGATGATCCCGGCCTTCGGCGTGCCGCTGTTCATCCTGCTGCACGCGGTGACGCTGCGGAAGCTTGCGCGCATGTCTGCGGGAGCGGTTGGCAGCGCGCCCCGGCAGGCGGTCGCCGCCCAATAGCTATTTGCGTTTGCGCGGTTTCGGCTGCGCATGACGCCATGCGGCCTCTAGCGCGGCGGCCAGTTCGTCCCGGTTCAGACGGGCGAGTTGCGCCGTCGTCCAGCCCTGCGCGCCCCAGGCGTTCGGCACGGGCGCGAAGGCCTCGCGGGCCACCTCGCATTTCAGCGCCTGCTCGTCGGGCGTGAACTTGAAATTCGCGCTTCGGCCGTCCGCGGCGAGCGTCACAAATGTCTTGGCGACGACGAAGGCCGCGCGGTCGAAATGCGGCTTCTCGACCACGCCCGGCAGCGCCAGGGCAAGACGCCGCAGATCTTCGCCCGTCGCCATGTCACGCGGCCTTTTTCGCCGGCCAGTTCACCATCAATATCCCGACCGCCACCAAAGCGACCGCCATTGCAAACCCGGGCGTGATCTCGTCGCCGAGAATGAAATGGCCGGCCGCCACGCCGAAGATCGGGGTGAGGAAGGTGAAGGCTGAGAGTTCGCCGGCGCGGTAGTTCTGCACCATCCAGAACCAGACGCCGAAGGTGACGCCGACGATCCAGATCGTCTGGTATGCGAAGGCGAGCCCCGCCTTCAGCGAAACATGGGTCGGGAAGGCCTCGCCGCGCCACAGCGCAAAGCCGCCGAGAATGACGATCGAGACGAGCAGCTGATACAGCAGCGTCTTTTCAGGCGGCGCGAAACGCAGGTTCGTGCCCTTCATGATGAGGGTCGTCGCGCCCCATAGGGCGCCGGCGAGCAGGCTCAAGGCATCGCCGAGAAACATCTCGCGCGATCCCGCGGAGACGCCAAGGGCGAGGCCCACGCCGACGAATGACATGGTGAGGCCGGTCCATTGCAGGCGGCTCAAGGTTTCGTTCGAGCCCACC
>CAMFKC010000370.1 GCA_945956975.1 uncultured Methylocystaceae bacterium
CTGTTGAGCAGTTGCGAGCTGATCCAGAGCAAGATCGCGAGGACGACGATGACGGAAACGTTGACGAACGCGACGAGGAAAATGCGCGTGCGAATGCGGAATCGCCGCACATAGGTTTCCACGAGGGCGGTCGGGTTGCTGGAGCCCGGCCCGTCCGCCGAAGACCGCCGGGACCCCGAGGCGTCGGTCATTTGGCTGCGCGGATTTTTTCGACGAGATTGCGGACGCGCTCGTCTTTCATCGCTTCGTCATAGATTGGCTTCATCGCCGCCTCGAACGGCGCGCGATCGAAACGATCCACGATCTGGTTGCCGGCCGAGCGGGCCTCCTGGCGCGAGCGGTCCTCGAATGCGCGCCATTGAAGGTGCATGTAGTCGGCCGAACTGCGTGCGGCCTCCTTGAAGAGCTTCTGATCCTGCGGCGAGAGCCCGTCCCAGGCCTTGCGCGACATGACCAGCACTTCCGGCATCATGGTGTGCTCGGTCAGCGTATAGTGCCGCGCGACCGAGTAGTGTCCTGTCGTGACGTAGGATGGCCAGTTGTTCTCGGCGCCGTCGATGATGCCGGTCGACAGGCCTGTCATGACCTGGCCGTAGGCAAGCGGGATCGGTTCTGCGCCCATCGCCTTGATCATGGCCTGCTGCATCTGGGACTGCTGCACCCGAATGCGCAGCCCCTTCACGTCTGCGATCGTCCTGATCGGGCGCACGCTGTTGTAGATCGAGCGCGCGCCTGAATCATAGAAGGTCAGCCCGACGAGATCGTGCGCGTACAGGGAAGCGAGTATGCCTTCGCCGATGTCTCCCTGAAGCACATTCCAGCAATGCTCGGGCGACCTGAACAGGAACGGCAGGCCGAGCGTCTCAATTTCCGGCGTTAGTGACGAAAGCGGCCCGGCATTGATGCGGTTGATGTCAATCGCGCCGGCGCGCGCCTGTTCGATCGTTTCTTTTTCCTCTCCGAGTTGGCGCGAATGGAACACCGTGATGCGATGTCGGCCCTGCGTTCTCTCGGAAACCAGACGGCTCATATATTCCAGCGCCAGAACCGTCGGATAATCTGGCAGCTGATTGTCTGCAGCCCGAAATTCGCGAGCTCGGCAGGGCGAAGCCTGCACTACGAGAAACGATGCGGCGAAGATGGCGCACCCGCATACCAACGTCCGTAGCGAGCTCCCCATGGCCCTGCCCCCTGCCCTGCCGCTTCATCTTGCGAAACCATGGGACAATTGGCAATCCTGCCGGTCATTCGGCTGCAGTCGTCGATGCGCGCGGCGTTGAAAACCGATTTGTCGCAACGTCCGTCAAAACGCCTTTGCAATTAGCTAAATCTAGAGTTTAATGTTCCTCGGTTTTTGACTGACGTATCGCTTTCATGTTGTGGCGCCGGGGGGGCAATGCCGCGATTTTCGAAATCGAACACGCCCTATGCGCTGCTTCCGGCCTCATCATCCGGCTTCAGTCCCTTGGTGCGCGACAAGGGAGAAAGCGGCGGCAATCTTGCGACGATCGACGCCGGAGACAATGGTCTGTACGTCGGCGGCGGCGGTATCAACCTGGCCTTTGGCGCTCTGATAGGAAGCCCTGACGCAGGGTTGATCGGAAGCGCGCACGCGACAGCGCTGGCGAATGCGCGAAAAGGAACGCTTGTAACGACGGGCTTCGGCGCCGGCCAACCTGTCACCCTCATATCCGTTGTCCTGGCGGCGAGCGATCCCGGCTCCGGATATTGCAGGGCCGAGACCGTGTTCCTGGATATTTTCGCCGCCGGCCATGAACCCAAGGGCGAGCCGTCGAATGTCGCGCTCGTCTATGCCGTGCCGCCTTGCGGCGCAATGCCGCCCGACACGACGCGTCCCCCCAATTTCACAAGCGATGCGGATTTTCTCGCCGCCGTCAAAAGCACCGCGGTCAATTGCGTGCGCGCTGTCGCCGACTACAACGCAAACATCGTCGCCGCATATCCTGCACTCAATCTGAAACCGGTGGACGTGCTGCGCACCTGTCTGTTCAGCGCAGCGATCTTCGCCCGTCCGGGCGTGGGCGCGGATGCTGTGGCGCATGCGATCTTCGACGGATTTTCCGATGAACTGGCGACGAGCAAGGGCGCCGGTCTCAGCCTCGTCGAATTCGAGAATGGCGGCGGCGGGTTCGACTGCCTGCCGAAATAACTGAGCGCGCGGATGCGCGCAGTCGCGGAGCTTCACGTCCAAGGAACAGGCCATGCCAGAAGACGAACTTCCTCACGGCGAACATCCCGACGATGTGGCGATGCACATTTACGAAAATGTGGACCACGCGCTCGGCGGCACGATCAATGCAGCCCACGTCGTCGCCCTGCCGGCCACGGCGGCGACAGGCATCGACGACGCCGTCGCCAGCGCGACGACGGCTGCGGGCACCACGCAACAAGCCACCGTGGCGGCGCAGACGACCGCAACAGCGGCAGGCGTTGCGGGTGGCCGCCCCGGAGAAGAAAAGGCGCGCTATTGCGGTTTCAGCGCCTGCTGCTGCCTGATGACCGGGGTCATCGGCATCGCGTCAGTCATCATCGCCGGGGTCGCCGTTCTGGTCGTCACGCATCCGTGGAATCCCAATCCGCGAAGCGATCCGACAACCACGCGCAACGCCAGCGATCCCCGCTTGCCTGGCGATCAGCGCCGTGTCGGCACGCCCGGCGTGACCGACGATCCGCGTCTGCCGGGCGACCCGCGCCTGCCGGGCGATCCGCGCCGCATCGATATGGGTTTTTCCGATCCCCGGCTTCCCGGCGACCCCAGGCTCGCCGGCGATCCCCGCCTCGATGGCGACCCGCGTCTGCCGGGCGACCCCCGCCGCACAGGCGTGCCCGGCGTCATGGATGATCCGCGCCTGCCGACCGACCCAGTTTTGCCCGGCGATCCGGATATGTCGTCGACCCGCACGGACACGAAGACGCCGCGCGGCCTCACGGATCCGCGCCTGCCGGGAGACCCGCGGCGGACGGGCGTCGCAGGCGCTGTGGACGACCCGCGGCAGGCGGGCGATCCGCGTCTGCTTGGCGACCCGCGCCTGAGCACCGACCCCCGCCTGACGACGAATGGCTTCACGGATCCGCGCCTGCCTGGCGATCCGAGGCTTCCCACCGATGCGCGCCGCGTCGACATGGGATTCATGGATCCGCGCCGCACCGGCGTTTCCGGGCTCACCGACGATCCACGCTTGCCTGGCGATCCTCGGCTGACCGGCGACCCTTGGACGCCCGGCGACGTGCTGCTCGACAGCGATCTGCCGGCCCTTCCCCCGGACGGGGTCCACGTGGACACGGCGACCGCCGCCAAATTGCAAGCCGCGATCGACGCCTGGAAGGCGCAGCCGCCGAAAGCGCTCTGGATGCTGCTGCGCGGCTTCGCCGACAAATGGAACATGAGCCCGACAGGTCAGCTCTACGCCTACAATTATCTGCAGAGCCTGGTGAACGGCCTGATCAAGACACACAACATGACTGCCGGCGCGACACAGATCACGGTCGCGACGATGTCGGAAGACGAGTTCCTGACAAAATACGAAAGCTGGTCTGCCGCCGGCGCATCGCGCTCCGCGCTGTTCGATCTTGCAGACGGGTTGCAGGCGGGCTTCGACAAGGCGCCATCCGGCCAAGTCCCCGACCCCCTCTTCGACAAGGCTTATATTCTCGACTTCCTCTACCGGATGCAATTCTGGAACAATTTCGAGAGCGTGGTCCGCACCGCGGCGACGCAGGACAAGCGCGACGTCGTCATCGACAATTCGAATATCGATCAGGTCGTGCTCATCC
>CAMFKC010000371.1 GCA_945956975.1 uncultured Methylocystaceae bacterium
GACTGAAAGTGGTCAATCCGGCGCGCCGATGAGGCGGACGCCGTCTGCGCCGGCGATGATGACGGCCGTCGCGAGCCCGATGAACAGGCCGTGCTCGACCACGCCGGGAATGGCGACGAGACGGGCCGCGAGCCTTTCCGGATCGGAAATCGCCCCCAGTCCGCAATCGAATATGCAATGCCCGCCATCGGTGACAAAAGCATGGCCGTCCGCGCCCGTGCGCAGCGCAACCGCGCCGGCCAGGCCGCAGTCGGCGATGGCGCGAACGATGTGGCGGCGGGTCGATTCCATGCCGAAGCGGTCGACCTCGACCGGCAGCGGAAAGCGTCCGAGCATCGTCACTTCCTTCGAGGCGTCGGTGATCACGACCATTTTCGCCGACGCCGCTGCAACGATCTTCTCGCGCAGCAGCGCGCCGCCGCCGCCCTTGATGAGGCGGAGGCTGGCGTCGAATTCGTCGGCGCCGTCGACCGTGAGATCGAGTTCGGGCGTCTCGTCCAGCGTCGACAGGCGGATGCCGAGGGACTGCGCCTGCGCGCGGGTGCGCTCCGAAGTCGGCACGCCCACGACATCGAGCCCATCGCGAACCATGCCGCCGAGAATGTCGACGAAGAAGGCGGCCGTGGAGCCCGTGCCAAGGCCGAGGCGCATGCCCGGACGGACGAATTCCGCCGCGCGGGCGGCCGCCCGGCGCTTGGCTTCGTCCTGTGAAATCTGGGCGGAGGCGTTCATTCTGATCCCGCGCTGGAACTGGCGCGGAATAAAGGCTCCGGGGTCAAAACGCAATCGCGCGGGCGTTCCGGCGCGCTGCGGGCCGCCCTATCGCGACGGCGGTGTGCAAACGACTGCGTCGTTCAGCACGTAGCAGATCGACATGGCGCCGGAGCGCAGATCGACGCGGAACACGCCGCCCTCGCGCTCGTGGCGGGAGGCGACGAGCCCGTATTCGCTCTGCTGCATGGCGGTTGCGCCCTCCCCGGGCGGATAGCAGAGCGTAGCGCCGACGGAGCCCTCCTTGAGCCCATATTGGCAGGCGCCGATCTCGCCGGTGGCCCTGTCGAGGCGGTAGACGCGGTTCAGATCCGTCTCGGGCGCAGCCAAAAATTCGTAGTTCGAGGCCGCCGATGCGGCGGCGGACACGCCGGCGACAAGCGCGAGCGCGGCGACAATGCGGACAAGCGGACGATTCATGACGCAGCCTTCGAGCGTGGGCCCCCGCACGAAAGCAGCATGAACATGGTTAATAATGCGTTGACGGCCTTTGCCGGCGGCAGACCTTCCGGCATAGTCCGGCCCCATGAACCCCCGGAAACTCCTGGTCTTCGACCTCGACGGAACCCTGGCCGAGACGGCCGGCGACCTCATCGGCACGCTCAATTTCATCCTGGCGCGCGAGGGCATCGCGCCCATCGACCTGTCGCAGGCCCGCTTCATGCTAGGCGCGGGCGCCAAGGCGCTGATCGAACGCGGCTACGCCGCCCAGAACGTTCCGCTCTCGCCCGCACGCCTGCAGCAATTGTTCGGGGACTTTCTCGCCCATTACGAGGCGCATATCGCCGACGAAAGCTTCCTGTTCCCCGGGGTCGTGGAATCGCTCGACCGGTTCGAGGCGGCGGGCTGGGACTTTGCGGTCTGCACGAACAAGATCGAGGCGCCCGCGCGCAAGCTGCTGGAGGCGCTGGGCGTCGCCGGGCGGTTCCGCGCGATCGTCGGGCAGGATACGTTCGCGATCCCCAAACCCGATCCCCGCGTGCTCGAGAAGACCATCGCGATGGCCGGCGGGGCGCCGGCCGCGTCGATCATGGTGGGGGATTCGCGCACCGACATCGATACGGCAAAGCGGCTCGGCATCCCCTGTGTCGCCGTGGACTTCGGGTACACCGACGTGCACGTCAGCGAACTCGGCCCCGACCGCGTAATCTCGCATTTCGATGAACTGTGGGACGCCGTCGCCGAACTTTGCGCCTTGACGCCACCCGCCTCCCCCGCCTAAACCGTGCGCCACTTCAGGTCGCGCAAGCGGCCTTTAGGGCGCGTAGCTCAGCGGGAGAGCACTCCCTTCACACGGGAGGGGTCACAGGTTCAATCCCTGTCGCGCCCACCATTCGACCAGTTTTGGCGAGATCCGGCGCGCCCAGGCGCGCAAGCGGCGTCGGCGCCGCTATTCCATTCGCGATGAGGCGTGTCTCGATGAGGGATGAGGCCGCGCGCGCCGGCAAAAAAATGGCGCAGCCCGCGAGAGGGTTTACGCGGGCTGCGCCGTCGTCTCGTGACCATCGGCGCGATCACGACACGAATTCTGCGCCGGAGGGTTGGCGCCGTCGTCCGACAGATCGATCATAAAGCGATGATTTTGCTGCCGAACGACCTCTTTATCGCCCGGCGGCTTCACAGGGGTTTGTCTGACCCGGACGGTTCTTGTCTGCATTGTGTCTGACCTTTCGCCGGCCTAAAGATTCCGGTCGACAGGTCCGATGCGGCATGGCTTGGCTGCGTCGGGGCGCCTGGTCAGAGAAACGATTCACACGTGAGCGATACAGCTTCCGTACTGCTGGTCGAGGACGACGCCGAGATCGGCGCGTTGATCTCCCGCTATCTCGGCGCAAACCAGATTTCGGTCACGTCCGTCGCAAATGGCGCGGCGATGGATGAGGCGCTGTCGCAGAACGACTACGACCTTGTCCTGCTCGACCTGAACCTGCCCGGCGAGGATGGCCTGTCGATCTGTCGCCGGCTGCGGCGCGAGAGCACGGTGCCGATCGTGATCGTGACCGCCCAGGGAGAGGATGTCGACAAGATCGTCGGCCTCGAGATGGGCGCGGACGATTATGTCGCAAAACCCTTCAACCCCCGCGAACTGCTTGCGCGCATCCGCGCGGTCCTGCGCCGCGTCGTGGGCGTGCGGCCAGATAACCCCGAGACGGCGCGCCAGATCTACCGTTTCTCCGGCTGGCGGGTGGACGTCACGGCGCGCGAGGTCATCGCGCCTTCGGGATCGCGCGTCGCCATGACCGCGGCCGAATTCGACCTGCTCTACGCCCTGTGCGAACACCCCAACCGCGTCTTGACGCGCGACCAGTTGATCGGGTTGACGCATGGCCCGGTCGAAGGCCCGCAAGAGCGTAGCATCGATACGCTGATAAGCCGGCTGCGTCAGAAGATGGAGAACGACCTGCGCAGTCCGCGCATGATCCAGACCGTGCGATCGGAAGGCTACATGTTCTCGGCGCAGGTGTCCCGCCGGTGAGCGGCTTCTGGCGCTGGCTGCGGCTGGACAGCCTCGGCGCGCAGATCGCGCTGGTTCTGTTCGCCGGCATCGCGCTTTTTCAGATCGTCGTCGCGTCCACCTACCTCTTCACCGATCCCGACGCGAAGCTCGACATCGTCGAACCCTCCGAGGTCGTCGCCACGGTCGTGACGGCGGTTGACGCGGTGCTGCCGGAGCGGCGCGCCGGCGTGCTCGCGGAGATACAGCGCGTGGCGCCGTGGCTGAAGTTGACGCTGCTCGACAAGTCGCCGGACGGCAGCCGCGTCGCCTCCGCCACCGGAACGGCGCAACTGATCCGCAAGCGTCTTTGGCCGGACGCGGTCGTGCGCGTGCCCGGGCCCCGCTCGCCGCCATCCGACAAGGATTTCGCGTTTGCACTGCGCGGCGGCGGCTGGCTGGCCATAACGGTAGTCGAGCAGCGGCGTTCGGTGGCGCTCGACGAGGAGCGGCGCGGCATGGATGCGCGAAAGATCGCCATGTCGCGCAATCTCGAAAGCTCCGCTGCGCTTTTTCTTCTCTCCG
>CAMFKC010000372.1 GCA_945956975.1 uncultured Methylocystaceae bacterium
TCGCGAGCGTGAAAGCGGGCCATTGCTCGCGCCGCAGCAGGGCGGGATCGAGCCATTCGGGCATATCGGGCAGCTTGGCGAGCGCGCCCTCGACGGCCTTGCCGACATTGCGCTGATGCAGTCCCTCGGTCAGGCCGTAGGTCGGCTCGTGCTCCTTCAGCGCCTTCAGCGCGCTGGCGTCGAGCACGCGGGGGTGCACGATCTGGCGATAGCCGTTCCAGAGCTTCAGATCGCCAGAGAACCAGCGGATCTCGCCCACTGGCAGGGCCCGCAGCACCCAGTCGAAATTGTTGCGGAAGAAGACGAGCAGCACATCGTCGCCATTGTCGTCCTCGACCAGCACGTTGAGCGGCGCGTTGGAATATTTGCGGGGGATGCGGTGCTCGGCCACGCGGGCCGCGATCACGACGTGGCTGTCGAGCGGCGCCTCGCGGATGGTCGGGCTCAGGCGGTTGTCCACGACGCCGGTCGGCAGGTGGAACAGGAGGTCCAGCACCCGCGCCTCGTCCTGCCCCAGCAGCCGGTCGAACAATTTTGCCGTCTTCGGACCCACGCCCGGCAGGGCGGCGAGGCCGGAGAAGAGCGGATCGAGCAGCGAGGGACGCATGAGTCGCAATCTGGACCGCGTGCCCCAAGGCTCGCAAGGCCGACAGGGAGAAAGCGAGCCTGAAGGCTCGCGGTCCATGACATTTCCGCCGCGCGCCGCTATATACCCGGCCTCGACCGGCCCCGCGCCGCGATGGAGCCTTCCATGACCGCCGACGACCTCGACACCCGCCGCCGCGCCATCAGGATTCGCGCCTGGCGTCGCGGCATGCGCGAGATGGACATTTTGATCGGCGGCTTCGTCGACGCGCGGCTCGCCACGCTGGGCGAAAGCGACATCACGGACCTCGAACGGCTGATGGACGTTGAGGACCAGAAGGCCTTTTCTTGGCTGTGCGGAACGGAAGAGCCGGAAGCGGGCTACGACACGCCTGTGTTCCGCGCGATCAAGTCCTTCCACAGCCATTCCGGGCCTGTGAACGTCTGACCTTAGGACCCATGGCCAACGATCTCCAACGCGCGCTCAAGGAACTCGAGCGCGGCGGACAAGTCCTCCTTTCGCGCACGCCCGACGGTTTCGACGCCTTCGTCGCCGCCGATCTTGCGCGCGCACTCGCGGTGAAGGCGGAAGGGCGCGCCGTCGCGCTCGTGCATGTCGCGCGCGACGGGCAGCGCTCGCGCGCCTTCCAGGAGGCGTTCGCCTTCGCCGCGCCCGAGATCGAAATCCTCGACTTTCCCTCCTGGGACTGCCAGCCCTACGACCGGGTCTCGCCAAACGCCGGGATTTCCGCGCGGCGGATGACGGCGCTGTCGCGGCTTGCGCGCTCGGGCGGATCGGAGGAGCGGCCGCGCATTCTCTGCACCACCGTGAATGCGCTGGTGCAACGCGTGCCGCCGCTCAAGACCATCGCCACCGACACGTTCTCGGCCGCGCCCGGCAATATCGTGAAGACCGACGATCTCACGCGCTGGCTGGAGATCAACGGCTTCCTGCGCTCCAGCACGGTGCGCGAAACCGGCGAGTATGCGATGCGCGGCGGCATCGTCGATCTCTTCGCGCCGGGCATGCCCGCGCCCATCCGTCTCGATTTCTTCGGCGACACGCTGGAGACGATCCGGCCGTTCGATCCGGAAACGCAGCGTTCGACCGGGCAATTGCGCTCGCTCGATCTCGTACCGATGAGCGAAGTGCAGCTCACCTCCGAGACGATGCGCCGCTTCCGCCAGGCCTATGTCGCGGCTTTCGGCGCGGAAACGCGCGGCGACACGCTCTACGAAGCCGTCAGCGAAGGCCGGCGGCATCCGGGCATGGAGCACTGGCTGCCGCTGTTCCACGAGCAGATGGACACGCTGTTCGAATACGTCGCGGGCGCGGCCATCCTGCTCGATCCGCTCGCGGAAGACGCCGGCGCCGAACGGCTGGCGCAGGCCAAGGATTATTACGACGCGCGCAAGGAGGCGTTCGACGCCGATCCCTCCGGCGCGAACTACAAGCCATTGAAGCCGGACGCGCTCTATCTGAAGCCCGACGAATTCCGCGCGCATCTCGACGCCGCGCCGCTGGCGCGCGTCTCGCCCTTCGCGGTCCCTGAGACTTCACAGGGCCTGACGGTCGATCTCGGCGCGGGAGTCGGGCGCTCGTTCGCGCCGGAACGCGCCGACGAGAACGCCAACGTGTTCGAAGCCGCGGTGAAACACATCGAGGCCCTGCGCGAGGACGGCAAGCGCGTGATCCTCGCCGGCTGGTCCGACGGCTCGCGCGAGCGTCTGGGCCATGTGCTGCAGGAACACGGGCTGAAGAAGATCGAGCCTGTCTCCTCGCTGGCGCAGACGATCGGCCTCAAGGGCGTCGCGCTCGCCGTCATCGGCGTGGAACAGGGCTTTGTCGCGGGCGATCTCGCGGTCATCGGCGAACAGGACATTCTCGGCGACCGGCTCGTGCGCTCGCGCAAGCGCCAGAAGCGCGAGAACGTGCTGCAGGAGGTCGGCGCGCTCAGCGCGGGCGATCTCGTCGTGCACGTCGATCACGGCATCGGCCGCTTCGTCGGCCTCACGCAGATCCAGGCGATCGGCGTGCCGCACGATTGCCTCGAGCTGCATTACGCCGGCGGCGACAAGCTCTACCTGCCCGTCGAAAACCTCGAACTTCTCTCGCGCTACGGCTCGGAGGATCAGGAGGCGACGCTCGACAAGCTCGGCGGCGTCGGCTGGCAGACGCGCAAGGCGCGGATGAAGAAGCGCATCCGCGAGATCGCGCATGGCCTGATCAAGCTCGCCGCGCAGCGCATGCTGCGCAAGGCGCCGGTCATGACGCCGCCGTCCGGCCTCTACGACGAATTCTGCGCGAAATTCCCGTACGACGAGACCGAGGACCAGGACGCCGCGATCGAAGCGACGCTGGACGACATGGCGGCGGGACGCCCGATGGACCGGCTGATTTGCGGCGACGTCGGCTTCGGCAAGACGGAAGTGGCTCTTCGCGCGGCGTTCTCGGCGGTCATGGCGGGCAAGCAGGTCGCGGTCGTCGTGCCGACAACGCTGCTCGCGCGGCAGCACTACCGGACCTTCTCGCAACGTTTCGCCGGACTGCCGGTCAAGGTCGTGCAGATGTCGCGCATGGTGACCTCGGGCGATCTCAAGGCCGCGAAGACTTCCGCCGCCTCGGGCGAGGCCGACATCGTCGTCGGCACGCACGCCGTGCTCGGCAAGACCGTCAGCTTCAAGGATCTCGGGCTTGTCGTGATCGACGAGGAGCAGCATTTCGGCGTGGGTCACAAGGAGCGGCTGAAGGAGCTGCGCTCGGAAGTGCACGTGCTGACGCTGTCAGCGACGCCCATTCCGCGCACGCTGCAACTGGCGCTGACCGGCGTGCGCGAACTCTCGATCATCGCAACGCCGCCGGTCGATCGCCTGGCCGTGCGCACGTTCATCACGCCGTTCGACGAATTGATCGTGCGCGAGGCGCTGCTGCGCGAGCGCTATCGCGGCGGGCAGAGTTTCTATGTGTGCCCGCGCATCGAGGATCTCGACGAGGCCGCCGCCTTCCTGCGGCAGAACATTCCCGAAGCGAAGTTCACCATCGCGCACGGCCAAATGAGCGCGACCGAACTCGAAGAAAAGATGAGCGCCTTCTACGACGGCAAGTACGACATCCTCCTGTCGACGGCGATCGTGGAATCCGGCCTCGATATTCCCACCGCCAACACGATGATCGTGCATCGCGCCGACATGTTCGGCCT
>CAMFKC010000373.1 GCA_945956975.1 uncultured Methylocystaceae bacterium
ACGCTATCCTGAACAAGCGCCTTTCGGTCGAGGATGCGCTGGGCGCCGTTGACGAATGCGGCGCGCCGGTCGTCTCCATCGCCGGCGGAGAGCCGCTGCTGCACAAGGAAATGCCGCAGATCATCGAGGGCATCGTCGCGCGCAAGAAATTCGCGATCCTCTGCACCAACGCGCTGCTGCTCGAGAAGAAGATCGGCCAGTACAAGCCGAGCCCCTACTTCACCTGGTCGATCCATCTCGACGGCGACCGCGAGATGCATGATCACGCAGTCAGCCAGGAAGGCGTCTACGACCGCGCGGTGTCGGCGCTCAAGCTCGCCAAGTCCAAGGGCTTCCGCGTCACCATCAACTGCACCTTCTTCGATGGCGCACAGCCCGACCGGATCGCCGCCTTCTTCGACACGGTGACCGCGCTCGGCGTCGACGGCATCACGGTTTCGCCAGGCTACGCTTACGAGCGAGCGCCTGACCAGCAGCACTTCCTCAACCGCCAGCGCACCAAGAGTCTCTTTCGCGACGTGTTTCGCCGCGGCAAGGGCGGGCGCAAGTGGGCGTTCAACCAGTCGGGCCTGTTCCTCGACTTCCTGGCCGGCAACCAGACCTATCAATGCACGCCCTGGGGCAATCCGACCCGCAACGTCTTCGGCTGGCAGAAGCCCTGCTACCTCCTCAACGAAGGCACGGTTTCGACCTTCAAGGAGCTGATGGAAGGCACGGACTGGGACGCCTACGGCGTCGGCAAATACGCCAAGTGCTCGGACTGCATGGTCCATTGCGGCTTCGAGGCCACCGCTGTCGCCGACAGCGTGCGCAAACCCTGGAAGGCTGCGAAAGTCGCGCTTGCCGGCGTCGCGACCGAGGGCGCTTTTGCGCCGGAGATTCCGATCGACCAGGCGCGCCCGGCCGAATACGTCTTCTCGGCGAATGTTCAAAAGACGCTGACGCAAATGCGCGAGGAAGAGGCCCGCGAACGGCAGGCCAAAGCAACGGCGGCGGAGTAAGACCGCCCCGCCGTCACGCCGACTTGCGCAGCGGGGCGGGCGAAGCCTGGATGAAGGCGAGCGCATCCGTCTCGCCCATCGGGCGCGCGAACAGATAGCCCTGCGCTTTTTTGCACCCGAGTTCGCGCAGCTTGGCTTTCTGGCCGGGCAATTCGACGCCCTCCGCCACGCTGGTCAGCCCCAGGCCGTCGCACAGCGCCACGATCGCGGCGACGACGCTTCTGGCGCGCGGGTCGAAGGAAATTCTTTCGACCAGCGACTTGTCGATCTTCACCTTGTCGAGCGGCAGTTCGCACAATTCGCCGAATGACGAATATCCCTTGCCGAAATCATCGAGTGCGACGCGGACGCCCGACGCGCGCAGCGCCGACAGCGTGGCGACGGCGGCCGGACAGTCGCTCATGATCGCCGTTTCCGTCACTTCCGCCTCGAACCGGCGCGGCGAGAGACCGCATTCCGCGAGAACGCCCAGGATGGACGAGGCGGCGTCCTCGCGGACGAGTTGCAGGGCCGACAGGTTGAAGGAAAGCGTCACCTGCGTCGGCCATCGTGTGGCGGCGCGCGCCGCCTTGCGCAGCAGCCGGTCCGTCACGAGCTCGATCAATCCGGCCTGTTCGGCGACGCGGATGAAGACATCCGGCCGTATGGGGCCGAGTTCGGGATGCGTCCAGCGCGCCAGCGCCTCGAGGCTCACGACGGCTCCGGTCGCCAAATTGACGATCGGCTGAAAACTGACGTCGAACTGATCCTCGGCGACCGCCTTGCGAAGCCCTGCCTCGATCAGGGCGCGACGTTGCGCATCGCCCTCGAATTGCGGGGCGAACAGCACGACGGCGCCGCGATCGCGGGCCTTGGCCTGATAGAGCGCCATGTCGGCCCGCGCGACCAGCCGGGTTTCGTCGCCGGGGCCACGCCAGACAGCCAACCCGCACGATGCGCCCATCGAGGCGGTGATCCCTTCCGCGCTGTAGGGCGCGGCGACCTGGGCCGCCACGCGGCGCGCAAGCGACAGGGCGGCGTCGTCGGACGCGACGTTCTCGAACAGGAGGGCGAATTCGTCGCCGCCCATGCGCGCGACAAGAGCATCGACCGCGCTCTTGCGCATGCGCGCGGCGGCCTCGACCAGAAACCGGTCGCCGATTCCATGGCCGTAGAGATCGTTGATCGGCTTGAAACCGTCGAGGTCGAGAATGGCGACGGCGAAGGGCCGGCGGCTCCTCGCGCGGTCGCCGAGCCATTTCTCGAACATGCGGCGGTTTGCCAGGCCCGTCAGGGGGTCTGTCATGGCGAGATTGAGGGCTTCCGCGCGCATCCGGTCGATTTCGGCGCGCGATTCGACGATTTCGACGAAATGCTCGAACTGAATGCGCAGAAGCCGCGTCGTCGCGACGGACACGACGGTCAGCGCCGCGGCGGCGGCAATCAGGATCAGATCGCCCGAATGCACGAAGACGAAGATCGTGGAAATGGCCGCGCTCCACAACGCGGCGAGCGCGGCGCGCGGCAGTGCGACCAGGTGCAGCGAAATGACGATCGAGGACGCCATGGTGAGCAGCGCGATGGTCGCCTGCACGAATATGTCGGGCGTCGTCAGCGTCAGAACGCAGATCGTCGAAAAGCCTGCGCACAGGCCCAGGCACAACATCCAGACGACGCGCAGCATGCGGCGCTGCCTGTCGATCGAATAATCATGGCCGCGCACGCGAAGGCGCCGCCAGTAGAGCGCGCGGCCGGCCTGTATCGACACCAGCGGCAGGGCGATCCAGAGCGTCTTGTGCGAGGCGGTCTGGCTGTAGACGAACCAGCAGAAAATGCCGGTCATCAGGATCAGGTTGAGGAAGACGCTGGGAATCGCCCGCGTCATCGAATCGAATTGCGCAGCTACAAGCGCGTCTTCGCTGGAAGCTTGTGGCGGACGATTTATCAAGGGTACGAATCACATATGGAAAATCGATCGATAAGATCATTGCGGCCAAGTATTTAAGAATTCCTCCGCATGCCCGGCCTGCGGCGCGCCTGCCGCGAACGAACGCATTGAAGGGAGCGGTCGCCTTGTGTAGCTTGCGGCGATCCGCAAGGAGGCCACTTTTTCCATGAAGCCCTTTCCCCTGATGCTCGCGCTCGCCCTGTCCTGCGCGTTCGCGGCGCCCGCATTCGCCGAGGACAAGCCGGCGCCGGCGGCCGACACCGCCGCCCCCGCCGCGCAGACGACGGCCAAGAAGAAGAAGCGTCGCAAGGCGCAGACTCAGACGCAGGCGCCTGCCGGGCGGACCGGTCTTGCCAGGGTGTCCGGTTCGCTGGAGCAGCGCCACCAGGTCTGCCTCGCCTTCATCCGGCGGCACAATCTCGATTGCGATCCGTGGCAGACGCCGACATGCGGCGCCGACACCGGCTATTTCCGGCCGCCGGAATGCGTGCGCCCGCGCTCGCAGCAGTAAGCTAGAAGGAAGCGAAGGCGCGCCCGGCGCGCTTGAGCGTCGCGAAGGCGACCGCGGAATCGCGGCCGGCTTCCAGCAACGCGCCGAGATCTCGCGGCGCACGGGCAAGACCCATGGCCACGCGCCCGTAGTGGACGCCGCCGCCAGGCGTCAGCGCCTGCGCGGCCAGCTTGGGCAACGCGCGGCCCGCGGGATCGCTGATCGCGCGCAACGCCGCGAAGGGAATGTTGCGGCTGGCGGCAAATCGCGCCGCCACATGGCTCTCCATGTCGCAGGCGACTGCGCCCGTCAGGCGGCGCAGCGCGGCCTTGTCTTCCGCCGTGAGGATGGCCTGATCC
>CAMFKC010000374.1 GCA_945956975.1 uncultured Methylocystaceae bacterium
CCGTAATAGGCGAGCACGGCCAGGAACAGGAAAAATCCGAGCGCGACGAAATGTTCGGCTTCCAGATGCATCGGATCAGGCCTTTGCGTTTGCCATGGCGGCGGCGATCTTCTGCGGATCGGCCGGCTTGCCGGTGATATGTTCGACGATCGCGGCGGCCGTATCCTTGGCGATCGTCTCGACGTTCGACATAGCCTTGGCCTTCGTGTCGGCGATCTGCGCCTCGGCGGCGGCGAGTTTGGCGTTCAGTTCGCCTTCCAGCGCCTTGCGCTTGGTTTCGGTCTCGGCGGCGAGCCGGGCGTGCGCTTCCTGGCCCATGCCCTGCGCCTTCGCCTTGGCCTCGGCCAGCGTCTTCTCGAGTTCGACGCCGGACGCTTCGGCCTTGGCCTGCGCGGCCTTGGCGGCGCCGAGATCGCCGGAAATCTTGTCGCCGCGATCCTTGAGGATGCCGGCGACGCGCGGCAGGGCCACGCGGCTCATCAGCAGATAGAGCGCGCCGAAAATCAGCGCCAGCCAGATCAACTGCGAGGAAAAATGTTCGGTGTCGAAGGGCGGGAAGGACGAGCCGTGCTCGGCGGCGCCGCCGGGAGCCTGCGTGCCAGTCGTATGCGCGTCGTGGGAAGCGTTTTCGGCCATATCTGTCCGCCTGAATTCACAAAACGAAAGGCGCGCCCCGCATTGCGGGGCGCGCGATAGATCACTTCATCACGAAGAGGAGCAGGATCGCGACGAGGAACGCGAAGATGCCGAGACCTTCCGCGAGCGCCGCGCCGATGAACGCGCGGCCGAACTGGCCGTCGGCGGCCGAGGGGTTGCGCAGGGCGCCGGAGAGGAAGTTGCCGAAAATGAGACCGACGCCGACGGCGGCGGCGCCCATGCCGATGGCGGCGAGGCCGGCGCCGATGTACTTGGCTGCAACTGGATCCATTTGAATGCTCCTTCAGGAGTTTTGTGGGCGACTATCTGTTGTTGGGCGCCAAGCGCATTTTATTAGTGGCCCGGGTGAATCGCGTCGTTCAGATAGACGCAAGTGAGAATGGCGAAGACGTAAGCCTGCAGGAACGCGACCAGCAGTTCGAACGCGGTGAGAAGCGTGATGGCGAGCAGCGGCAGCGGCGAGATGATCGCATAGGCGCCGGCGCCGAGCAGCATGGCGACAAAGCCGCCGAACACCTTCAGCGTGATGTGGCCGGCCAGCATGTTGGCGAAAAGACGAACCGACAGCGAGATGGGTCGCGACACGAAGGAGATGATCTCGATCAGCACGATGAACGGCAGGAGCGCGGGCGAGACGCCCGACGGCACGAACAGGTGCAGGAAGTGCGTTCCGTGCTTGTAAAAGCCATAGACGAGAACCACGCCGATCACGAGCGCCGCGAAGGCGAAGGTGACGATGATCTGGCTGGTGACGGTGTAGGCGCCCGGGATCAGGCCGATCAGGTTCGAGAACAGCACGAACATGAAGAGCGAGAAGACGAACGGGAAGAAGCGCATGCCGGCGTCGCCCGTCGTGTCGCGCACGGTGGAGGCGACGAATTCGTAGGCCATTTCGGCGGCTGCCTGCAGGCGGGTCGGCACCACGTGGCGGCCGGTTGTGGACAGCACCATCAGGGCCGTGATCGCGAGAAACACGATCAGCATGAACAGCGAGGCGTTGGTGAAGGAGGCGTCGACGCCGCCCAGGCGCAGATCGAACAGGCGGTTGATGTTGAACTGGTGGATCGGATCGATCCCTTGCGATTCAGCCGCCACGGTCTCACCCTTTTCGTCGCCGCCAGCCAGAGGCCGGTCCGGTTTACTTCTTGCCGATCCCGCGGCCCGCCGATGGTCCGGCCGACATGCGGTAGATGTTCCAAAATCCCGCGACTGTTCCCAACGCGAGAAAAACCAAGAGCAGCGCCGGCGCCGTGTTGAACCACGAGTCCAGCTGCCATCCGATCGCCGCGCTCACGCCGATCGCGCCGACGAATTCGCCGAGGGCCCTCATGCCCTGGCTCATCGCCCGGCCGGTCGAGCCATCGAGCGGCTTTTCGTCCGCCGCCTTCTCCGGGGCCTGTCCGGCGTCGGCGAGCTTTTGCGAGAGCGCTGCGAGCCGCGCCTTCAGTTCCGCATCGTCGCCTTCAGCCATGTCGTCTCCCGTTCCGCCGGCTCCCCTGAAGCCTCAGCCCCGACGCGGCCGACGGAGCCGCAGCCAAAGGGCGGTGGTCCGATCCGGCTGATGTGCCGAGTTTTCGGGGAATCGACGCGGATCGAAACGATCACGCCCCTTTGAAAACGCGCGCACCATATTGGCGGGCCCATGCCCTGTCAAGGACGGCCTGCAAGACAATAAGCCATTGAATTGTCGATACTTACTGACATTTCTCCGGTCATTGGACGATCGTATCAGCAGCGGCTCGCCGCCGCATCGCCGCAATGCCGCCTATTTGGTGTGTTTCCCCATGTGGAGGTCGCCTTGCCCAAAGCAGGCGGAATTTGTTAAAAGGGCCGCCTCTCGAAAAGGTTGGATCATGTCTTTTGTACCGCCTTCCCTGCGCGCGCTCGGCCTCTCCGCCGGCGCCCTCCTGGTTCTTTCGACCGCGCCTGCGCTGGCGGATTGCGCGACGGACATCCAGGGTTTCATGAAGAAGCGCGATGGCGTGATCGCTCAGCTCAAGGGGCTGCAGAAGGGCGGCAAGAAGCAGCTCGATCCGGCCGCGGCCTGCCCGAAATTCCGGTCGCTGACCGGCATCATGAACGAAACGATCGCCTATTTCGAAAAGAACAAGGAATGGTGCCAGATTCCCGATCAGTTCGTGGACGGCGCCAAGCAGCAGCGGGCGCAGTTCTCGAAGACGGCGGGCCAGGCCTGCGGCATCGCCGCCAAGATCGAGAAGATGAAGAAGCAGGCGGCCCAGCAGCAGGCGCAGGGCGGCCTCGGCTCGCAGGTCCAGCAACTGCCGCACGGGCCCCTGTAGTCCCGCGGGCGGCGCTCTGCACATCCTCCCTGATTCCGTCGCCACTCACCCGGCGCTCCGATTTGCGCCTGCCTGGGCTGTGCCGTTCGTGCAGCTCGCCCGGATCGATCGGCCCATAGGCTGGTGGCTGCTGCTGCTGCCCTGTTGGCAATCGAGCGCGCTCGGCGCCGCCGCGGCGGGCGGCGGACCACGCTGGCTGCATCTCCTTCTCTTTCTGATCGGGGCCATCGCCATGCGCGGGGCGGGCTCGACCTATAACGATCTCGTCGATCGCAAGATCGACGCGCAGGTGGAGCGCACGCGCGGACGGCCCCTGCCCTCCGGCCGCGTGACGCCACGGCAGGCGAAGGTCTTCATCATCGTGCAGTGCCTCGTCGGCCTCGCCGTGCTGCTGTCGTTCCGCGATCCTTTCACCATAGCGCTCGGCTTCGGCTCGCTCGTCATCGTGCTCGCCTATCCCTTCATGAAGCGCATCACGTCCTGGCCGCAGGCGGTGCTCGGGCTTGCTTTCGCCTGGGGCGGGCTGATGGGCTGGGCGGCGATCTTCGGCGCGCTGGCGGCGCCGGCCGTACTCGTCTATGTCGCCGCAATCTTCTGGACGATCGGCTACGACACGATTTACGCGCTGCAGGATATTCGCGACGACGCCATTGCAGGGGTGCGGTCCACGGCGCGGCTGTTCGGCGATCACGTGCGGGCGGCCGTCGGGCTGATGTATGCGGTGGCCGTGGCGCTCTCGGCGCTTGCCGTTCATCTCGCGGCCGTCTCGCCGCTGG
>CAMFKC010000375.1 GCA_945956975.1 uncultured Methylocystaceae bacterium
ACCTCCACACTGCATATCGTCGGCAGCGTCAGATGTGTATAAGAGACAGGCATCAGCGCGAGGCCAAGCGCCCGCAGCCATGCGCCGGGCCTGCGCGCATAGATCGACAGCGCGACCACCAAGGCGCCACACACGGCGAGCGCGATCAGCAGCCACGGCGCGACCATCGGGGTGAAGGCGAGGGAGTAGGCGTTCATGAGGTTACACGGGTGATGTGGCTACACCCCCTCCCTTGCCCTCCCGCGCTGCGCGGGAAAGGGGACGGCCAGCGTTCGCGATTAGCTATCAGCCCGACGCCCCGCGTCTGCTCCCTCTCCCGCGCAGAGGGGGAGGGTTGGGGAGGGGGCTCACGCCGCGACATCACCGCGTTCATCAATGCCCCAGCCTGTTCAGCAGGTCGCGCACGTGCACCTGATCCGCCTTGTAATTGCCCGTCAGCGTGTACATCACGAGGTTGACGCCGCCCCGCAGCGCCATCTCGCGCTGGCGCGGGCCGCCGGGCGTCAGCGGATAGAGCGGCTCGCCGTAACGGTCGCCGGCCCAGCCCGCCGCCAGATCGTTCGAGACGATGACGATGGGGGACACGCTGTCCCCCGCGCGCGCCGGCCGCGCCTCGCCATTGGGCGGTTCGGGCGGCAGCGCTTCGATCCAGGTCTGGCCGTTGGCGGTGCGTCCCACGAAATTGTCGAGCAGATAAAACGTCTTGGTGATGACGTGGTCGCGCGGCGTCAATTCGAGTTCGGGCACGTCGACGCCCTCGAGCAGCTTGCGCAGCCATTCGCCTTCCGGCGTCGTCGAGCCGGTCCGCGCCGTGAGCGCGTCGCGCGTGTCGAACACGATCGTGCCGCCCTGTTTCATGTAGGCGGCGATCTTCTGTGTCGCCAGCGCGCTCGGCTGTGGCCGCTCGGCGGCGATCGGCCAATAGATCAGCGGATAGAACGCGAGTTCGTCGCGGCCGGGATCGACGCCGACGGGTTCTCCGGGCGTAAGCGCCGTGCGCTGGGCCAGCGTTTGCGACAATGAAACAAGCCCCGCGCGGCTGATCTCGTCGACACGCGCATCTCCGGTCACGACATAGGCGAGCCGCGTGGAAAGCGCGGACTCGATGTCGCGCTTCGTCGGCGCAGCCGTCTGCTTTTGTTGCGCCTGCGCCGGCGTAATCAAGCGCGGCGCTACGGCGATCATTGCGGGCGAAAGCAGCCCGATCAGGAAAAGCGCCGCTGTCGCGCGCCGCGCGCCGAAGCGCGGCAGCCCGCCCGAGAGCCACAATGAAGCAAGCCCGTCGGCGAGCAACAGCAGGAAGGCCGCCGCCATCAGCGGCGCGCGCAGATCGATTGCATGGGCGTCCCCGATCTCGAGTTGGCGCGCCGCCAGTCCCGAAAAATCCGCGGCGGCGAGCTTCGCCTCCGGTTCGAGCGCGTTGACGGCGACTGACGAATCGACAGGCCCGTAGAATCCCGGCGGATGGTCGATGGTCGCAGGCCCCTGAAAATCGGCGGCGATCGCGCGCGCAGTCGCCGGCGGCGCGACGAAGCCGCCGAAACCGTCGAGCAAGCGTTGCGGCGCCAGCGTGACGGCCTTCTTCTGCTGGTCCGCACTGGCGATATCCTGCTCGGCCGGCGCGACGCTGGCCGTTGTCCCCGCGAGCGTCGCGACCTTGCGCAGCATTTCGGGAAACAGGCCGGAGATCGGCAGGTTGGACCATGTCGTATCGGCGGTGATGTGAAACAGGACCAGCAGCCCCTTGCCACGCTTTTCCGCCGTCACCAGCGGCGTCTGGTCGGCAAGCTGCGCCCAGGTGCGCGCGGCTAGGCCCGGTTCGGGCTCCGCGAGCACCTGCCGCGAAATCGTGACGTCGTCGGGAATGCGCAGGCCGAAGAACGGGCTCTTCTCGTCGAAGGGAGAGAGCTTCTTGGGCGTCTCCCACGACAGCGCGCCGCCAAGCACGCGGCCGGTGCGCCGCAGCCGCACGGGCGTTAGATCGTCGTTGGCGCCCGCGAGCCGCGTGCCGGCAAAGCGCACCACAGCGCCGCCGTTCTCGATGAATTTCGCGAGCCGGTCGTGTGTTTCGCCGGGCGGGATCGCCATGTCCGACACGACGAGCATGTCGACGCCGTCGTCCAGCAGCGCGCCGATCGGATCGGTCGCGCCCGGCCGCGCCTGCCGCACGTCGGCGTAGGGCCCCAGCGCGCGCGAAACGTAATAATTCGGCGCGAGCAACGGCTGCGCGACATCGGCGCTCGCCCCGCTCACCAGCCCGATGCGACGTCGCTTCCAGCGCTCGTCGAGCAGCGCGACGGCGCCCGCCGACCGCTCGCCGCGAATTTCGAGACGCGCGACCTCGTTGCGCAATTCAACGGGCAGGATGATCTTCGCTTCCGTCTCGTCGCGCGCGCCGAAGGCGAAAGGCGCCTCGGCGAGCATGAGGCCCTTGAGGTCGAGCGCGCGCACGACGCCATCAGTCGCGCCGGGCCCTGCGCGCAGAACCCGCACCACCAGGCCCTGCGCCTCGTTGCGCGCGCCGGCGAGCCCGCGCGAACGATGCGCGCCGGCTGCAATCTCGAGCGACGCGCCGAACAGCGTCGACAGTCTTTCGGCGAAAGCGCGGGCGCCGCCCTGCTCCAGACCATCGGTCAGCCAGAGCACGCGCGCATCCTTGTTGCGCTGGGCGAATTTCTCGATCGCCTGCAAAGCGGCGGCGCGCGGTGGTTCGATGGGCTGCGGCTGTCTTGCGCGCAGCATGTCGATGGCGCGCGCAGAATCGGTCGGCGTGATTTCGCGCGCGCCGTCGGAGACGGCGGCGACCGCGACGGCGGCGCTGCGACGCCCCGCCGATTCCGCCGCGCTGATCGCGAAGGCGGAGCGTTTCTCCCACGTCGGCGCCGCCGCCCAGCCGTCGTCGAGCACGATCAGCAGCGGCCCTGACCCGCCTGTCGAAGCCGCAGGCGGATTCCAGATCGGCCCGGCGAAGGCGAGACACGCGAGCGCGGCGAGCGCGAGCCGCAGCACGAGCAGCCACCACGGCGTGCGCGCCGGCGTCTCGTCCTTGCGCAGGCTGTCGAGAATGATCTTCAGCGGCGGAAACGGCATGCGGCGCGGACGCGGCGGCGTCACGCGGATCAACAGCCAGATGACCGGAAGGCTGACGAGGCCGAGCAGCGCGAAGGGCGCGGCGAAGGCGACAGGAAGGCCCATCATGCGGGCGCCCCCTGCGGTCCGCTCTCTTCCAGCCGCGCGCGCAGCGCGATCAGCGCCTCTGATGCCGGACGGTCGGTGCGATGCACGAGCGTCGTGAACCCATGCGCGCGCGCGATGTCGAAAATCTCGGCGCGATGGCGCGCGAGCTTCGCCTCGTAATCCGCGCGCCAGCTTTCCGCGCGCCCGAGCCGCATCGTGGCGGAAGAATCGGAATCGACGAGTTCGACATGGCCCGCGAAGGGAAAGGTCTCCTCGACGGGATCGGCGATCATGACCATATGCCCGCTCGCGCCGCGCGCAGCGATGGTGGAGAGGCGTTCGGCAAACTGTTGCGGGGCGATCAGGAAATCGCCGATCAGGATCGCGCGATTGCGCGGGCCCAAGGCGACGGCGGGCGGCAATTCGGCGCGCTCGATGTCGCGGCCGGCTTCGACCGCCAGCACTTCGCCGAGACGGTCGACGATGTCGCGCGTGGCAAAGGCGCGAGAGAGCCCGAGCAGTCCGACGCGCTCGCCGCCGCGCACCAGC
>CAMFKC010000376.1 GCA_945956975.1 uncultured Methylocystaceae bacterium
CGAGATTCATGAGCGTCTCGTGGGCTCGGAGATGTGTATAAGAGACAGGTCTGAGCGCCTCGCTCGCAATTGCCCCGCTCTAATCTTATTTTTCTGCGCCCTATTCCGCCGCCTTGTCGCCGGCCAGCGCAGCCGCGCCCGTCTCGAACTGCAGCCGCGCGAGCCGCGCGTAAATGCCGTTGCGCGCCACCAGCGTCGCATGCGTGCCTTCTTCCACCACGCGGCCGGCGTCCATCACGAGGATGCGGTCGGCTTCCAGCACGGTCGCGAGGCGATGCGCGATGACGAGCGTCGTGCGGTTCGCCATCACGCCGTCGAGCGCCTTCTGCACGGCGGCTTCGTTTTCCGCGTCGAGCGCGGATGTCGCTTCGTCGAGCAGCAGGATGGGCGCGTCCTTGAGGATCGCCCGCGCAATCGCGAGGCGCTGGCGCTGGCCGCCCGACAGCGTCACGCCGCGTTCGCCGATGATGCTTTCGTAGCCCTTGTCGAGCTCGCGGATGAAGCCGTCCGCCGCCGCGCGTTTGGCCGCCGCGACGACTTCGTCGCGCGTGGCGCCGGGCCTGCCATAGGCGATGTTTTCGGCCACCGTTGCGGCGAAGATCGTCGCCTCTTGCGGCACGATGGCGATGCGCGCGCGCAATTGCGCAGGATCGACGGTCTTGATGTCGACGCCGTCGATGAGAACGCGGCCCGCCTGCGGATCGTAAAACCGCATCATCAGCTGGAATAGCGTCGACTTGCCGGCCCCGGACGCGCCGACGATGGCGACGCGTTCGCCGGGCGCGACCTTGAAGGTGAGATCGTCGACCACGCCGGCGAGCGGCGCGGCGGGATAGGAGAAACTCACGCGGTCGAAAGCGATCTCGCCGCGCGCGGGCTGCGGGAGCGGCGCGGCTTGCGCAGGCGCGACGATTTTCGGCTCGACCTTCAGCAGATCGGCGATCCGGCCCGCCGCGCCCGAGGCCGCGGAGATTTCGCTCCATACCTGGCTGAGCTCGCCGAGCGAACTCGCGCCGAGCACGGCGTAGAGCACGAATTGCGAGAGCAGGCCGCCGGTCATCTTGCCTTCGAGAACGTCGTGGGCGCCGTACCAGAGCACGCCGATCACGCTGGCGAAGGCCATGAAGATCGCCGTCGCCGTCAGCACGGCGCGCGCCTTGGTCGCCGTGCGAGCGGCCTCGTAGGCCTCTTCCACTTCGCGCGCGAAGCGGGCGGTGGTCGCCTTTTCGGCGCCGAAGGCCTGCATCGTGCGCACCGCGCCGAGATTTTCCGCCGCGAAGGCCGACGCGTCGGCCAGCGTGTCCTGCGCCGCGCGCGTGCGGGTGCGCACCAGCCGGCCCGAGGCAATCAGCGGGAAGACGATGAACGGAATGGCGACGAGCACCAGCGCCGACAGCTTCGGGCTGGACGCCACCATGAGCGCCACCGCGCCCACGAACATGAACAGGTTCCGCAAGGCGACCGACGCCGACGACCCGAAGGCGGCCTTCAATTGCGTCGTGTCGGCGGTCAGGCGCGACACCAGCTCGCCGACACGCGCGGAATCGTAAAAGGACGCGTCCAGGCGAGAGAGATGGGCGAACACGTCGTCGCGCAGATCGGCGACCACGCGCTCGCCGATCGTCATGACGAGGTAGTAGCGGCAGCCCGACGCCAGCGCGAGCACGGCCACGACAGCGGCCATGCCGCCGAAATAGGAGTTGATGACGCCCGCGCTCGAACCGGAGAAGCCGAAATCGATCATCCGCCGGACGGCGAACGGGAAGGTGAGCGTCGCCGCCGAGGCGACCGTGAGGGCCACCACCGCCAGCGCGATCCGCGTTCGATTGCGCAGGGCGTAAGGCAGAAGGGGCTTGAGCGCGGCGAGCGAGCGCTCGCGGGGCTTCTCGGCGGCGTCTTGGACCTCGGTCGTCATGGATGCTCTATAAACCCTCCGCGGCGGGCGCGCGCGGGAAATTGGTCGTAGGCGCCCGCGACATATTGTGGCCCGAGGCCCCGGGATGTTCGAGAAATCTTGCGCCGGGGTTGATCCTGCCGCCGAAATGGGGCATAGACCCGCGCAATCGAACGGCCCTGCGCCGGCCGCGATCCAGATTTCCGGAAAAGACCCATGAAAGTCCGTAACTCCCTCAAGTCCCTGCGCACGCGTCATCGCGACAACCAGATCGTGCGTCGCAAGGGCCGCGTCTACATCATCAACAAGACCCAGAAGCGCTACAAGGCGCGTCAGGGCTGATCCCGCCTTACCGCGGGATACCTCCAAGCCCCGGCCTGCCGGGGCTTTTTCTTTGGGCGTCTTGCCCATCGATCCGCTTTGACGCCCGCCCCGGCGCGCCCTAGCTTTCGGGAATGTCCATTTCGCCCGTCCGCGCCGCCTCCGCGGCTCTGCTGGCCCTCGGCCTCGCATGGCCGGCGCTGGCGCAGGTCGACCCTTCGCCGCCCGGCCGGCGGCCCGGCGATACGCTCAACATCCCCGGCCTTCCGCCGATCCAGTTGCCGCCGGGCGCCCGCGTCTTCGGCCCCAACGGCCCGAACACCGGCGTGGACGATCAACCGGCGCCGCCCCCGCGGCCGCGCGCCGCTACCCCGTCGCAGCCCGGAAAAGCCCCTGCCCGCGCCGACGACAGGCGCGCCGACGACAAGCGCAAGCAGGCCGACCGCATCGCGCCGCATTCCGTTCCCACCCAGGAAGAGAGCCGGGCCAAGGTGCTGGACGCGCTCTATGCGCGCCTCAAGGCCGCCGACGACGAGGACGACGCCAAGGGCGTCGCCGCCGCCATCGAGCGCGTCTGGATGCGCTCGGGGTCCGACACGGCCGATCTCCTGATGACGCGCGCCACCGCGGCCATGGCGGGGTCGGACATGGCCACGGCGGAAACGCTGCTCGATTCGCTGGTCACGCTGGAGCCGGACTGGGCGGAGGCGTGGAACAAGCGCGCCATGGTGCGCTTCCATGGCGAGAACATCGACGGCGCCATGGCCGATCTCGAACATGCGCTGAAGATCGACCCGCGCCATTTCGTCGCGCTGTCGGGCCTGGGCGCCATCCTGTCTAAGGCCGGCCTCGACAAGCGCGCGCTGGACGCCTACCGCCGCGCGCTCGACGTCTACCCGCAACAGCCGGAGATCAAAAAATCCGTCGAGAAGCTGCAGATCGACGTCGAGGGGCGGGATATTTGATCGTGTGGACCGGGGTCGGCGTGGCGACGCTGCTCGCCGCGCTCGTCGTCTTCTCCCATTTCAAGGCAAAGGCCTTCGAACGCGCCTATCCGCCACGCGGGAGCTTCGTCGATACGCCCGCAGGCCGCGTGCACTTCGTCCGCCGCGATCCCGCCGGCGCGCCCGTCGCGACGATCGTCCTCATCCACGGCGCCAGCGGCAACCAGGCGGACATGACGGCGCCGCTCGGCGACCGGCTCGCCGCGCGCGGCTTTCGCGTCTTCGCCGTCGACCGGCCGGGCCACGGCTACAGCGCGCGTCTCGCCGTCAACGCCTCCTCGCCCGCCGCGCAGGCCCGGGCCCTGCGCTTCGCGCTCGAACAGGCGGGCGTGCGGCAGGCCATCGTCGTCGGGCATTCCTGGGCGGGCGCGGTCGCCTGCGCCTTCGCGCTCGACCATGCCGATTTCACGCAAGGGATCGTGCTGCTCGCGCCCGTCACCCATCCCTGGCCGAAAGGCGTGCGCTGGTATTACCGGCTGGCGACGACGCCGGTCGCGGGCT
>CAMFKC010000377.1 GCA_945956975.1 uncultured Methylocystaceae bacterium
GCCGAGCCGAGCGCGGCTGCCGCCAATGCCGGGCCCGTCTGCAGAAAGCCGACGCAGAAAATCAGGAAGGGCGCGTAGACGAGGACGAAGGCCAGGGTCAGGCTGGCAGGGATCATGGCGGGCCCGTAAGGGAAGGATTCGTCAGGAATTTTGGTGAAGACTCTGGACGCCGCGTAATCTGGCGCCCGCCGGCTAAATTAGCGTTACGCTTCGCCTCGCGCGGCGGTCAGGCCCCGTACAGCGTCGATGTGTTGAAAAAGATCGGACCGGCGCCCATTTCCCGCAGTGCGGGAAGCGCTTTCGGGCTTCGCCGTGCGGACGTAGGATCAAACCGGCGCGATTCGTGCTTGGAGGAATTGCTGCGTTCAGCCTTCGCCCTGCGCTGTCACAGGCGGGCGGGGGACAGAAAGGACAGGAAACAAATGACCGAACAGAAGCGCGCCCTCCCCAAGCCCGGCTCCGTCGAGAGCTACCCCGTTCTGCCGCTCCGGGACATCGTCGTCTTCCCGCACATGATCGTGCCGCTCTTCGTGGGACGCGACAAATCCATTCGCGCGCTGGAAGAGGTGATGCGGTCCGACCGCTACATCCTGCTCGCCACGCAGAAGAACGCCTCCGAGGACGATCCGGCCGCCGACGCCATCTACAAGACCGGCACGCTGGCGACGGTTCTCCAGTTGCTGAAGCTGCCCGACAACACCGTGAAGGTGCTGGTCGAGGGCGTCTCGCGCGCCGAGGTCCGCAAGTACACGCGGTCCGATGAATATTACGAGGCTGACGCCGAGGCCATCACGGACGCCGACGAAGACCAGGTGGAGGTCGAGGCGCTCGGCCGCTCCGTCGTGTCCGAGTTCGAAAACTACGTGAAGCTGAACAAGAAGGTGTCGCCGGAAGTCGTCGCCGCGGTCACGCAGATCGAGGATTTCTCGAAGCTCGCCGACACCGTCGCCTCGCATCTGGCGGTGAAGATCGCCGACAAGCAGGCGGTGCTCGAAATGCCGCTCGTCTCGAAGCGTCTCGAGAAGTGCCTGCAGCTCATGGAAAGCGAAATCTCGGTCCTTCAGGTCGAGAAGCGCATCCGCACGCGCGTCAAGCGCCAGATGGAGAAGACGCAGCGCGAATACTACCTTAACGAGCAGATGAAGGCGATCCAGAAGGAACTCGGCGACGAGGACGGCAAGGACGATCTCGCCGAGCTCGAAGAGCGCATCAAGACCACCAAGCTCTCGAAGGAGGCCCGCGACAAGGCGCAGGCCGAACTGAAGAAGCTGCGTCAGATGTCGCCCATGTCGGCCGAAGCGACCGTCGTGCGCAATTATCTCGACTGGATGCTTTCGATTCCGTGGGGCAAGAAGTCGAAGGTCAAGCGCGACCTCGCCGCGGCGCAGGAGACGCTCGACGCCGATCACTTCGGCCTCGACAAGGTCAAGGATCGCATCGTCGAATATCTCGCCGTGCAGAGCCGCGCCAACAAGCTGACCGGCCCGATCCTCTGCCTCGTCGGCCCGCCCGGCGTCGGCAAGACCTCGCTCGCCCGCTCGATCGCCAAGGCGACGGGACGTGAATACGTCCGCATGTCGCTCGGCGGCGTGCGCGACGAGGCCGAGATCCGCGGCCACCGGCGCACCTATATCGGCTCGATGCCCGGCAAGATCATCCAGTCGATGCGCAAGGCGAAGACCGCGAACCCGCTCTTCCTGCTCGACGAGATCGACAAGATGGGCATGGATTTCCGCGGCGACCCGTCGTCGGCTCTTCTCGAGGTCCTCGACCCCGAGCAGAACTCGACCTTCAACGACCATTACCTCGAGGTCGACTACGACCTTTCGAACGTGATGTTCGTGACGACGGCCAACACGCTGAACATCCCTGCGCCGCTCATGGACCGTATGGAGATCATCCGCATCGCCGGCTACACCGAGGACGAGAAGGTGGAGATCGCCCACAAGCATCTCCTTCCCAACGCGATCAAGAAGCACGGCCTGCAGCCGAAGGAATGGACCCTGGACGACGGCGCCCTGCGCGAGCTCGTGCGCCGCTATACGCGGGAAGCGGGCGTGCGCAATCTGGAACGCGAGATTTCAAACCTGGCCCGCAAGGCCGTGAAGGAAATCCTGCTGTCGAAGAAGGGCAAGAAGCGCGTCGTGGTCACGGCGGAAAACCTGCCCGACTATCTCGGCCCGCAGCGGTTCCGCTACGGCCAGGCCGAGCTGGAGGATCAGGTTGGCGTCGTGACCGGTCTGGCCTGGACAGAGGTCGGCGGCGAACTCCTGACGATCGAAGGCGTCATGATGCCCGGCAAGGGCCGCATGACGGTGACCGGCAACCTGAAGGACGTGATGAAGGAATCGATCTCGGCGGCGGCCTCCTACGTCCGCTCGCGCGCTGTCGATTTCGGCATCGAACCGCCTTTGTTCGACAAGCGCGACATCCACGTGCACGTGCCGGAAGGCGCAACGCCGAAGGATGGGCCCTCGGCCGGCGTGGCGATGGCGACCGCCATCGTGTCGATCATGACGGGCATTCCGGTGCGTCGCGACATCGCCATGACAGGCGAGATCACGCTGCGCGGCCGCGTTCTGCCGATCGGCGGCCTGAAGGAGAAGCTGCTGGCCGCCATGCGCGGCGGCCTGAAGAAGGTGCTGATCCCGGAAGAGAATGCGAAGGACCTTGCCGATCTTCCGGCTTCCGTGAAAAACGCGCTCGAGATCGTGCCGGTTTCGCGGATGGATGAAGTGCTCAAGCATGCGCTTCTGCGCTTGCCGACCCCCATCGTGTGGGACGAGAGCACGGCGCCGGTCGCCACAAAGGGCGACGAGGATGCAGCCGGCGTGGTCGCGCACTGAGCGAGCAGGAGCGCGGCGCTTCCGGGCGCCGCGCGGTTTTCTGAATAAAAAACGGGCGGCAACCTCTAGGGGTTGCTGCCTTTTTTTATGCCCCCTGCGTCAAAGGCCCGCGATTCGTGGGATTTTCAGGAACGCTTGCGCGCTGCGCCTTGCAATTCAGGCGATTCGGGAACAACAGTTTGGGGCCTCGATAACGCGATTCGGTCCGCCAGACGTCGCGTTAGAGCGCGGGGCTCAGGAAGGGTCATGCGCGCGGCAGCAGTCGCGCCCACAAGGAGCAAGCCATGAACAAGCAGGAACTCGTCGAGCACGTCGCCACCGAAATGGACCTGTCGAAGGCCAAGGCCGCCGACGCTATCGACGCTGTGCTCGACGGGATCACCAAGGCCGTGAAGAAGGGCGACGAAGTTCGCCTCGTCGGCTTCGGCACGTTCTCGGTCAAGAAGCGCGCCGCCGGCAAGGGCCGCAATCCGGCTACCGGCGCGGAAATCAAGATCCCCGCTTCGAAGAGCGTCCGCTTCAAGGCTGGCGCCGCCCTCAAGGCTGCGGTCAACAAGGGCAAGTAAGCTTCGGAAATATTCTGGCCGCAGGGCCGGTGGACGAGAGGGCGCATCAGCGCCCTCTTTTCTTTTGCAGGGTCTTTAGCTCGGCGTAGGCGCCGGCAGCGCATCCGCCCAATGCACGAGCGCTGCACGGCCGCCGTCGCTGAGCCCGTAGACGCCGCGCTCGACGCGCTCGAACCAGCCATAGACATTGCCCTGCAAAATCTTCGGCGCGTCCGGCGTCACCGCCCGGAGATCGCGCGGTCGGGCAGGGGCCGCCGCCAGAGCCGCCGCGCAGGCGAGCGCCTGCTGGCGATAGGCGGTCATGATC
>CAMFKC010000378.1 GCA_945956975.1 uncultured Methylocystaceae bacterium
CTTCAGGCCCGACACGTTCGGCAGCAGCGCGCTTTCCGGCACGACCACGCCGTCCATCACGATCTCGCCGGTGATCGAGGCGCGCAGCGAGAGCTTGCCGCCGATCTTGGGCGCCGACAGGCCCTTCATGCCCTTCTCGAGCACGAAGCCGCGGATCTCGCCGCCGTGGGCCTCCGACTTCGCCCAGACGACGAAGACGTCGGCGAAGGGCGCATTCGAGATCCACATCTTCGAGCCGACGAGGCGATAGCCGTCCGCGACCTTTTCGGCGCGCGTCTTCATGCCCGCGGGATCGGAGCCGGCGTCCGGCTCGGTCAGGCCGAAGCAGCCGATGAATTCGCCCGAGGCGAGTTTCGGCAGGTATTTCTTGCGCTGCTCTTCGGAGCCGTAGGTGTAGATCGGATACATCACCAGCGAGGATTGCACCGACATCATCGAGCGATAGCCCGAGTCCACCGCCTCGACTTCGCGCGCCACCAGGCCGTAGGAGACGTAGCTCGCGCCGACGCCGCCATATTCCTCAGGGATCGTCACGCCGAGCAGGCCGAGCTCGCCCATCTCGCGGAAGATCGCGGGGTCGGTGTGCTCGTTGAGATAAGCGTCGATCACGCGCGGCTGCAGTTTTTCCTGCGCATAGGCCTGGGCCGTGTCGCGGATCATGCGCTCGTCTTCGGTCAGCTGGTCGCTGAGGAGGAAGGGGTCGTCCCACTGGAAGCCGGACTTGGTCGTGTGGACGTTCATGGGTCGCGCTCCTCGCTGTCTGGTCCCGGTCTTTCGCGATCATGTAGGGCGCGCCCGCGAAATCGGTCAAGCGCCGGGCGGGCAAAGGCCGCAAAGCCTGCGCATCTTGCGGGAGCCGTCGATTTATGATGGCTTGGCCGTCTCGGGCGAATGCGGTCTCGGGTTCGATGAACACCATTTTTCAGGGCATTACGACGCTGCGCCTTTCCATCGTTCTTTCCGGCGTGTTGTTTCTCGCGGCGCCTGCTCATGCACAGCTGCAATTGCCGGGCGCCTTCAATCCGGCGCCCGCCGGCACGGTCGCGCCGCCGGCCGAGGGCGCCAAGCCGAAAAAGCCCGGACCCAGGAAGCCGCCCCCACCGCCGAAGACGCCCGCCGACGAGGCTGTCATGGGCCGCGTCCTTGCGCATAACGGTGGAGCCGGCGTCATCGAATTCGTCAAGGCGGGAAAGGACTTGCAGATCATCAGGCTCAGACTGGCCGGCGATCAGATCTCGCGCGTCGGCGAGCGCTGCGAGGTCGACCTGTCGGCGCAGCCGATCGCGCTGACGCCGGCGGACCGCCCGATGGGCGTCAACCGTTACAGCGTGGACCTGCCGGCCTGTCCCTTCGCGGTCGACATTCTGAACGGCGCGGTCAATGCGGTGCGCGAGGGCGGCGCCTGCGAATTCAAGGCCGCCGACTGCCGGGTGGACCCCACGGGCCTGTGGGGTCAGCCGGCAAACGAAATCGGCCCGAAGCGGACGAAGGAAATCGAGGGCGAACGCCGTCGCGTCGAGCAGACGGTGCGCGAACAGTTCAAGGAATGGATCCGGAGCGCCGGCCACGACCGCGCGCTGGTTTCCCGTATCGCGCACGAACAAGCGGCTTTTTCCTCGCGGCGCGAGGAATTGTGCCGCAACTATCAGCGCGAGACCGAACACGGCTATTGCGCGCTGATGTACACCGAGGCGCGCAGCAGTGCGATCGCCGCTCATATATTGCCGCCCGCGCCCGCGCCGGACGAACGGCCGCCGGCCAAGGCGAAAGGCAGGAAAACGCCGTAAGGCGCGTCGACGGTATCTCGGGTGTTCAGCAGCTTACCGGGTTGGGCGCGGAACGGGGATGCTCCTGACTAGTTTCCGTCTTGCAGGCTCGCAACCGTCGACGCGGCGTCGAGGGCGACCCGACGGAGAACAGCTTCATGCAGAAGAAGTTTTTGATTGGCGTGGCGAGCGCCGCCATGCTCGGCGCGGCATTCCTTCCGCCCGTTTACGCGCAGTCTCCAGCGCCGCCTGCGCCGCCGCCAGCTCAAACCGCGCCGCCGCCTCCGCCCGCGCCCGTCTCTCCCCCTGCCGAAACCGCGCCGCGGGCGGATGCGCCTGTCAGGCCTACGGACAATCGGCCGCCTGACAATCAGATCGCCAACGAAGTGGACGCGCAGGTGGCCTTGCTGAAGGCGCGCCTGCAGCTCACGGTCGACCAGGAGCGGAATTGGCCCGCGCTCCAGACGGCGCTGCACGATTTCGGCGTTGCGCGACTAAGCGCCCGCACGGATGAACGCATGCGTCGCGATCGCCGCCGGGATCGCGACAGGCGTGAAGACGCCGCCGAGCGTGAAAATGATATCGCGCTAATGCGTCAGGAAGCCGAGGCCCTTGTCGCGCGCGCCGACGCCCTCCGGAAGCTGTCGGACGCCGCCGATCCGCTCTACGGCGCGCTCGACAATCGCCAGAAGGCCAAGCTGATGCAGTTCATGGCCCGCGCCTTTGACGGCAGGCGCTGAGCCCAGGGAAGCGGGTTGATCGCAATATGTCTGCCCGCATGAATCAGTCGCTCGGCGCAAGCTTCGACACGCTCGGCCGCTGTGTGCGGCCGTGCCCGTGCTGCAGCAGGGCGAAGGCAAATCCGGCGAGCGCGAGCAGGGTGACCCACCAGACCGGCGCTACGCCCAGGCCGAAAGCGCTCATGATGTAAGCCGACGTAAGTCCGGAGAGTAGGAACGGCGCCAGCGTCGGACCGGCAACCCCAGCGCGACGAACGATCTGCGCCCAGAGGAGCGCGGCGGCGGCGACGCCGACGAACCCGAGTTCAAACCACGCCTCGAACAGCAAAGACCGTGGGGTCGCCGGCGGCAGGTAGCCCATGGCGACCCCTAGACGCGCGGAATCGAACCCGTGCCCGACCAGCGCGTAAAGGCCATCGCGGACGAGATAGGAACCCCACACCAAGGCGGGCAGGATCGGGTTGGCCGGCGTCATCTGGATAGTCGCGTAGAGCAGCAGCGCGACAACCGGCGCTACGAGAAACAGCGCCGCGCCTGCGATGGCCAGCCAGCGAGCGGTCGAGCGCCGGTCCACCATGGCCGCAGCAAACACCATTGCGCCTAGCGCGGACGCGGCAAGCGCCAGGGGAACGCCAGCGAACAATTCCGCCGCGACGACCAGAATCGCGAGCCCGACCGCCCATCTTGCTTTGTCGCGCACGATCAGCGCGCCGAGCGCCGGCCAAACGAGAAGGGCAAGGCCGAAGGCCGCCCGCGCGACCAATGACGCCTCCGGATCGCCCGAGCGCACGGATGGCGAGGTCGAGAACAGGACAAGAGCCATGATGGCGATCGAGCCCGCCGCTGCGCCGATCGGGAGGAGGTAGAGGTTGGAGGTGCGCGTGCGCTCGGGCAGCAGAGCCGCTGCGACGGCGGCGAGAACGAAGGTGCTCGCCGATTTGACGTATCGTTCGGACGGGCCGGAGGCGAAGGGGGTCCAGATCAGCGACACGAGCGCCCACAGGCCGAGGAAGACGACGATCAGCCCGGTCGGCGAGAAGATCGCGGCGCGCAACTGGCGAGGGCCGCGAGAGCCGGGCTCCAGCAGCCAGGCGACCAAGGTCAGCGCCACGCCGACTGGCGCCAGCACGTAGATGGCGCTGCGGGTTCCAACCGAGGCGATCGGCGTGACGATGAGGAGCAGCGCAATCGCCAGCCGCGTGATGATATGCGC
>CAMFKC010000379.1 GCA_945956975.1 uncultured Methylocystaceae bacterium
TGCTCGCGCTGACTTTCTTCTGCTGCTGCGCGACGCATGCGGGGCCGATCTTTCACACGGTGAGCTACGCCATCGCCTGCGGTATCGCGCCTATGGCCGCGGTGACGATCTATTCGCTCGAGGGGCTCGCGGGCCTCGGCGGGCGGCTGGTGTTCGGGCTTGCCGGCGACAGGTTCGGCGCCAAGCCGACGCTAGTCACCGGCCTGATGATCCAGGCCTGCGCCGCAGGCGCCTATTTCTTCGTGAGCCGTCTTGGCGATTTCTATGCGGTGGCCGCAATTTTCGGCATGGCCTATGGCGGGGTCATGCCGCTCTATGCGGTGCTGATCCGGGAGAATTTCCCGCTGCGCATCATGGGCGGCGTGATGGGCGCCGCCACGATGATTTCGTCGCTCGGCATGGCCGCGGGGCCGCTTGCAGGCGGGTGGATCTACGACGCCTATGGGAGCTATGCGTGGCTTTATGTCGGCTCGTTTGGAATCGGCTGGGGGGCTGTGCTGATCGCGCTTCTGTTCAGGCCGATGTCGCGCGGCGCAGCGGCTGCGCCCGCGCCAGCCTAGGTTGCGGGCAAGGGGCGCCTATATCTCCCGGATGATTCCGGAGTGGCTCAAACATCCCAAATGGAAATGGCTGCGCCCGCCCATCGGCGGCGCGCTGGTCGTTCTCGGCATTTTCGGCTTCCTGCCCGTGCTGGGTTTCTGGATGATCCCGCTGGGACTTGCCGTGCTCGCGGTCGATTTTCCGTGGGCGCAGCGCGCGCTCGATTGGCTGATGGAGAAGTGGCGCGCGCTGGAGGCGCGGTGGAAAGAATGGCGGGCGAAACAGTGAACCGGACCGCGAGCCTTCAGGCTCGCCTTGATCCGATGCGAGCCTGAAGGCGCGCGGTCCGGACTTCCCGCTTCACTCGATCACCTTCCAGATGCCGCTCGCGGCCATCACGGGCCGGCCCTTCACCTTCAGCACGCCGCGCAAGAAGATCACGGTCTTGGCGGCGCGCACGATCTCGGTGTCGCATTCCACGAAGTCGCCGTTCTTCACCGCTGCGAGAAACTGATTCTCGAGCTGCATCGTCACGCATTTGCGGCGGCCTGCGGCCTCCCAGGCGACGAAGCCGATGGCGTGGTCGGCGAAGGTCATCAACATCCCGCCATGGACGGCCCCCTGGCGGTTTTCGTGCTTGTCCTCGGCAAGAAAGCCGTAGCGCCATGTCTCGCCGTCGCGTTTGGCCCAGATGGGTCCGACGAGCGAGGAAAAGCCCGGGCCTTTCATCGTCTTCCAGCCGTGCGCGGCGGGGTCGAATGCCGTCTCGGCCGCAGCCGCCTGATTGCTCATTTCTTCTGTCCTACAAAAATGTCTTGTCGGCTTTTAGCATCAGGCCTCCGTCGGGAGAAAGTCGGCGCGGTTGGCGACAATGAATTCCTGCATCGCCTGCACGGCGGGCAGGGGCCTGCGGTCGCGGCGGCGCATGACGTACCAGGTGCGCACGATCGGCAGGCCGCGCACGTTGAGCTTCACAAGACGTCCATCGGCAAGCTCCGCGGCGACCGTGTGCGCGGAGATGAAGGCGACGCCAAGGCCCGCCATGACGGCTTGCTTGATCGTCTCGTTGGAATCGATCTCCAGGCCGAAGCCCGGCGTCACGCCGGCCTCGTCGAGAAAGCGTTCCATCAGGCTGCGCGTGCCAGAGCCCGGTTCGCGCACGACGAAGGTTTGGTCCGCCAGAAGCGCGGGGTCGAATTGGCGGCGGCGGGCAAGGCGGTGGCCGGGCTCGGCCACGATCAGATGCGGATGGTCGCCGATGGGATCGCCCACGCAGCTCTCGTCTTCGGGCGGGCGGCCCATGATGGCGATGTCGATCGAGAAATCGCGCAGCCCTTGCAGCATCTGCTCGCGATTGCCCACGGTCATCGACACTTTCACGCCGGAATGACTTTTGGCGAAGGCGCCGACCATGCGTGGCGCGAAATATTTGGCTGTGGAGACGAGGCCGACGCTGACGTGGCCTGCGACACCTCCGCGCAGGGTTTCCATCGTCGTCTCGAATTCGTCGATTGCCGCATCCACTGTGCGCGCGGCGCGCAAAGCCTCGCGGCCCGCCGCCGTCAGTACGAATCTCTCGCCAGCGCGCTCGAGCAGGGCGAGGCCGGCCATCTGCTCGAATTGCCTGATCTGCATGGAGATCGCCGGCGCGGTGACGAAGAGTTCGCGTGCGGCGGCCGTGACCGAACCGGTGTCGGCGACCGCCCGCAAGGCGCGCAATTGTTTCAGCGTCACGCCGCGCATGACAGGCCCTGTTTCAGAAAAACTGAATAGTCCTTGCAGTTATTTCAAATATTCTGAGCGCGCAAGGTCGGCGACACTCCTTGCGGTGGAAACGCGTTCCCGCGGCCGTCGAGACAACAGGAGCGAGTTCATGAACCTGCACGCCTATCTCAACGCCTGGGCCGCGGGCCGACCGGTCGAGACCGCGGTGGCCGCGACCATCGGCCGCCTGGCGGAAGCGGCCCTCACCTTGGGCGAGGCCGTGGGGCGCGGCCCGCTCGCCGACGACATGCACGAACTTGTCGCCCATCACGCCGATGGCGATGCGCAGCGCCGGCTCGACATCCTTGCGGAAGAAACCGTCATCGACCGGATGCGCCATGCGCCCGTGCGCTATCTCGCCTCCGAGGAAAGCGAATCGGCAATCGACATGGTGCCGGGCTCGCCCGTCGCAGTCGCCGTCGATCCGCTCGACGGCTCGACCAATATCGACGCCAATGCGCCCGTCGGCCTGATCTTCTCAATCCTGCCGGCGCTCGATTCCGCGGTGGCGACCTTCCGCCAGCCGGGTCGCGCGCAGCTCGCGGCAGGCTTCTTCATCTTCGGGCCGCACACCAGCCTGATGCTGACGCTCGGCGAGGGCGTCGCGATCTTCACGCTCGACCGCACGACGCAGCGCTTCACGCTGGCGCGCGCCAAGGTGCAGACGCCGAAGGCCTCGCGCGAATATGCGGTCAACGGCTCCAACGCCCGTTTCTGGAGCGCGAGCGTGCGCTCCTATGTCGAGGAACTGATCGCGGGCGCGGACGGGCCGCGCGCGATCGACTTCAACACGCGCTGGGTGGGCGCACTGTGCGGCGAGGCCTACCGCGTCATCTCGCGCGGCGGTCTCTATCTCTATCCCGGCGGCACGCGGCGCGGGCAGGTGCGGGGGCGGCTGCGGCTGCTGTACGAGGCCAATCCGATCGCCTTTCTCGCCGAACAGGCGGGCGGCGAGGCGACGGACGGCGATCGGCCGATCCTCGACATCGTCCCGGACAGCCTGCACGTGCATACGCCGCTGATTTTTGGGTCGCGGGACGAGGTCGAGCGGTTCCTCGATCATGCCGGTCCCTCCGTCGTCGCCGACCGGGGTCTCGGCGCCGCGCCGACGGCTCTGCGCATGTAGCCTTTGGCCTGCGTCATTGCGCTGCGGCGGGCGACGTGTATTCCGGGACCTGCAACCCGGAGCCCACATGGACATGTCGCCTAACGCCGGATGGATGGCGCTCAATAAATTTCCGCGGCTCGCCGCGCTCGCCGAGCGCGCGCGCGATCTGCCGCCGATCCGGGCCGCCGTCGTGCATCCCTGCGACGCCGGCTCTCTGACCGGCGCGCTGGAAGCGCGCGATCTCGGCATGATCGAGCCGATTTTGGTCGGCCCGCCGCGCAAGATCCAGGCTACGGCAGAG
>CAMFKC010000380.1 GCA_945956975.1 uncultured Methylocystaceae bacterium
TTCTGCATCCGATCCTGTTCGACCCGCTATACTCAGCTGAATCGACGCGGAGCGGGAATGGAAGCCGAATTTCACTGGGAAACATGGCGTCAGCCGCTGATCTTTTTGATCACGGCGGGCGTGGTCGTGCCGCTGTTCCGCAGGCTGCGCGTGTCTCCCGTCCTCGGCTTCCTCATCGCAGGCGCGCTGCTTGGCCCGTTCGGCGCAGGTAGGCTCGCCGAGACCCATCCCTTCTTCGGCAAGATCTCGATTGGCGGCGGCGCCGGCGCAGCGCAGCTCGCCGAACTCGGCGTCGTCTTCCTGCTCTTCATGATCGGCCTCGAACTGTCCTGGGACCGTCTCGTGCGCATGCGGCGTCTGGTCTTCGGCCTCGGCGCGGCGCAGGTCGTCGTCACCACCGCGCTGCTCACGCTGCAGGTCGGCGCATGGCTGGAGCTCGGGCCCGGCCGCGCGCTGCTCTGCGCCGCCGCGCTGTCGATGTCGTCCACCGCCATCGTCCTGTCGGTCCTGTCGGAGCGCAAGCGTCTCAATCGCACCGCAGGCCGCGCCGCCTTCTCCGTGCTCCTGTTCCAGGATTTGATGGTGGCGCCGCTATTGTTCATGGTGCCGCTGCTCGACGCAAAGAGCGGACATCTCGCGGGCGCGCAATTGTTCTGGACCTGGGCGCCGGCCGTGGTCGCACTCTTTGCGCTGGTGGCGGGCGGACGCCTGCTGCTGCGGCCCTTGTTCCATCTCGTGGCGGCGGCAGGCTCGACCGAATTGTTCATGGCCGCCTGCCTGCTGGTCGTCGTAGGCGCCAGCGTCGCCAGCGCGGCGGCCGGACTGTCGATGGGGCTCGGCGCCTTCATCGCCGGCCTGCTGCTCGCCGAGACCGAATTCCGGCGAGAGATCGAGGTCACGATCGCGCCCTTCCAGGGCCTGCTGCTCGGCCTGTTCTTCCTCTCGACCGGCGCGCATCTCGACTTTGCGCGCCTGGTCGAAACGCCGCTGACGATCCTCGGCTTCTCGATCGGCCTGATCGCGGTCAAGGCGAGCGTTCTCTACCTGCTCGCGCGCGCCTTCCGGCTCGCCCCGCCCGTTGCGCGCGAAATGTCGCTGCTGCTGGCGCCCGGCGGCGAGTTCGCCTTCCTCATGATTGGCGCCGCGCTGGCTGCGAAGATCATTCCTGACCAGGCCGGCGGCGACCTGCTCCTCGTCGTGACGCTCACCATGACGGCCATTCCCTTCCTCGGCGCGCTTGGCGCGCGCACCGCGAAATCGCGTGCGAAGGACGAGGCGGAATTCGCCCATCTCGCGCCGACCGCCGCGATCTCCGATCCGCGCGTCATCATCGTCGGCTACGGCCGCGTCGGCCGTCTCGTGTCCGACATGCTCAGACGCCACGACATTCCCTTCGTCGCGGTCGACGGCTCGGCGCAACTCGTCGCCAAGGCGCGCGAGGATGGCGTGGAAGTCTACTGGGGCGACGCGACGCGGCCGGGGTTCCTGGAGCGTGTCGGGCTGTCAGGCGCGCGCGCGCTCGTGCTGACCATGGACGCCCCGCCGGCGGTCGAGAAAGTCGTGACCCTCGCCCATGCGGCGCGGCCCGAACTCATCATCGTCGCGCGCGCGCGTGACGCGGTGCACGCGACGCATCTCTACAAACTCGGGGTGACCGACGCGATCCCGGAGACGATCGAGGCGAGCCTGCAGCTTGCCGAGGCGCTGCTGGTCGACATCGGCGTGCCCATGGGCTTCGTCATCGCCTCCATCCACGAGAAGCGCGACGAATACCGCAAGTTCCTGCAGCCGCACGGCGACCGCAGGAAGGAGACGCGCGGCATCAAGATGTCCAAGCGCGTGCGCGACATGAACAGGGCGAAGGCGGATAAGCCAAAGCCTGAACCGACGGGAGGATGAGCGTGGCCGCAGTCGAGATGCGCGAATTCAGGACGCCGCTGCCGAACACGGCGCTGAACGTCTACATGCGCAACAAGCGCGAGACGGGCGCAGCGGCGAGCGCGGACCGGACGCTGCTGATGGTGCATGGCGCCACCTATCCCGCGAGCGTGGTCTTCGACCTTCCCGTGGAGGGCAAGTCGTGGATGGACGATCTGGCGGAAGCCGGCTTCGACGTCTGGGTGATGGACCTGCCGGGCTACGGCCGCTCCGACAGGCCTGCGGAAATGGATGGACCTGCGGAGGCGGCCGAACCCGTCATCACCACGGACACCGCAATTCTGGCCGTGTCCGCCGTGGTGAACTTCATCTGCGCGCAGAATCGAATCGAGAAGCTCAACCTGCTCGGCTGGTCCTGGGGCACGGCCATCATGGCCGGCTATACGCAGGCCAATCCGCAGCGCGTGAATCGTCTCGCGCTCTTCGCGCCGCTCTGGCTGATCACGGGCACGCCGACCATCGGCGATCCCTCGGCCAAGCTCGGCGCGTGGCGCGGCGTGACGAAAGAAGAGGCGAAGAGCCGCTGGCTGCGCGGCGTGCCGGAGGCGGCGCAGGCCGCGCTCATCCCGCCCGGCGTCTTCGACGCCTTCTGGGCGCAGGCGCAATCAACGGATCCGCAGGGCGCGGCCATGAACCCGCCCGCGCTGCGCGCGCCCAACGGCGTCGTCTTCGACGCCGGCCGCTATTGGATGAAGAATGCGCCGACCTGGGATCCCGGAAAGATCGAATGCCCGGTCCTGATCGTGATGGGCGAATGGGACGCCGACACGCCGCCGTCCATGGCCAACAAGATCTTCCCGCAGCTCACGCGCGCCAAGGAAAAGCGCCTCGTGCTGCTCGGCCGCGGCACGCATACGCTGGCGCTCGAGAGCGAGCGCCATGCGCTGTTCGAGGAAGTGCGGCGGTTTTTCAGCTGAACCCTTCTCCCGCAGAGCGGGAAAAGGGCGCTGCGCACGTCACTCGATCGTCACCGGCACGAAGCGCACTTCGCCCCCGGCGTTCGCAACCAGCAGCAGGGCGGACTTCTTGCCGTCCTTCTTCAGCGCCTTGATCGCGTCCTGCACGTCGGCGGGCTTGGCGATCGTCTTCTGGTTGATCTCCACGATCACCTCGCCCGGCTGGATGCGCTTTTCCGCTGCGTTGGACGAGGGATCGACCCGCGTGATCACCACGCCCGACTTCACCGCGTCCTTGATGTTGAACTTCGCGCGCGCATCGTCGCCGAGCGTCGCGAAATCCATCCCGAGCGCCGACTTCACCGCGCTCTCCGGCTTGTCCTCGTCCTTCGACGAACCGCCATCGGCCTTGGCCTGCTTCTCGCCGTCCTCGAGCCGGCCGAGCTTCACGCTCTTGCTCTGCTCCTTGCCGTCGCGCACGATCACGACGTCGACTTCCTTGCCGATGGGCGTGGAGGCCACGATCTTCGGAAGGTCGCGCGACTGGTCCACGGTCTTGCCGTCGAACTTCACGATCACGTCGCCGGCCTTGAGGCCCGCAGGCTTCGCCGGGCCCTTATCGTCGACGCCCGCCACCAGCGCGCCGCGCGCCTTGCCGAGGCCGAGGCTCTCGGCAATCGTGTCATCGACGTTCTGGATGCGCACGCCGAGCCAGCCGCGCCGCGTCTCGCCATATTTCTGGAGCTGCTCGATGATGGGCATGACCGTGTTGGCGGGCGTGGCGAAACCGATGCCGATCGAACCGCCCGACGGCGACAGGATCGCCGTGTTGATGCCGATGACTTCGCCGTCCATGTTGAACAGCGGGCC
>CAMFKC010000381.1 GCA_945956975.1 uncultured Methylocystaceae bacterium
CGCAGGCCAGCGACGGTGACGAAAGCGCCTGTCCCGTCGTCGATCTTGACGAGTAGGTCCTTGCCTTTCTGGGCGGCCATTGGGTTCTCCGTGGAATGGACCGCGAGCCTGCAGGCTCGCCTCTGCTTGTGGACGAGGTGCGAGCCTGGAGGCTCGCGATCCGTCAGTTGGCTTCGGTTGTTGCGCGAAAGCGAATGTCTGCGCGGGCGTAGCGGCCGTTCTGCTCGCGGCGCGTGGCCAAGGCTAAAAAGCGCAGGTCGATCAACCTATGGCCCGTCAGCGGCAGTTCGGCCTCGTCGAGCAGCGCGACGATGCGATCGGCGATATCGAGCGCCTCGCGCGCGCCGCGCGCGTTCGACCAGACGGACAGAACCACGATCTGCTCGGCGCCTTTGGAGGCTTGAGCGGACCAATCGCGCGCCTGCACATCGGCGAAGGCGACCCGCGGCGCAGGCGCGCCAGGCGGCGCTTCGTCATAGACGCGTGGTCCGCCAAGGAGGCCCGTCAATTGCGCATCGGCCAGCAGCGCGGCGCGAATCGCGCGCCTCAGTGCGAGAACAGGAGAGGACATGGATTGGTCTCGATTTGCGCTACGCCGCGAATTCCTCGCAGGCGCACACCAGGAAACGGCGACCGCCGTCGGGATCGAAGGCGGCGCGGATCAGCAGTGCGCGGGCGCCGATGCGAAAACGCATGGGGCTCGCGACATCGGGGCGCCAGCGCACGACGACTTCAGAGGTCAGAACAGTTTCTTGCGCGCCGGCAGCGAACAGTTCCGCACCGCGCCGCGGCGCAATTTTGGCCCACACCGGAGCGACAGGCTGCCAGACGCGGACCAGGGCGCCGGCGTCATCGACCGAATCGACTGGCGTTTCGAGAATTGCGCGCGTACGCAATTCGCCTTCGCCGACCAACGTGCTCATGCAAGCCTCCTGCGCCTGTAAGGGCCGACGAGAGCCGCGACGCGCGGCGGCAGGTTGTCCGCATCCGCCGTCGCGACATCGCCGCGATTGTCGAACCAGAAGGAGACCAGCGCGAGGATCGCATGACGCAAGGGCGCGGGCGTGTCCGTCGGTTCGCCATAACCCGCGACCACATCGATCTCGACGCCGCCGACCCTGACGCCGGGCTGCGGCGGGGCGGGCGCAAACATGATGCGCGCGCGCTCCGGAGCGCCAAGCAGGCGCCAGCTCGACGACGGGAGCGTCTGTGGCTGCCACGCGGCGTCGTAGACCCGGATGGCTGCAAGGCTTTGCACGGGCGCGAGCGGCACGGCCACCTCGAGCGGCAACGCGGCCGGCCGCGTGGCCAGCAGCGACCAGCCGCCGTCTGCTCCGCTCGCAGGCCAGGCGTCCAGCGTCACGCGCCAGGTCTGGGTGACCAGCGCGCGGCGCGTGGCGGCCTCGACCAGCGTTCGCCCCGCCACGATGAGCGACGCGATGGCGGCGTCTTCGTCGTTCACGTCCACGCGCAACCACGCCCGCGCCTCCGCGAGCGTCACGGGCTCGAGGGCGGGCGGCGCGATCAGGGTAGTCTGCATGGTCGTATCCTGCTTTCGCGGCGCAGGCGGGCATGGCAGAAGGAGCCATGTCCGGCTTGCGCAAACTCATGATCTTCGTCGCCCTGGCGGCGGCGTCCCCCGCCGCGGCCATGGTAGGCCCGACCAGCGACGGCGGCGCCTATGCGGCGCATGTCGTGATGGCGCTGGCCCAGAGCCGCGGCGGCGCGGGCTTCTGCTCGGGCGCTGTGATCGCACCGAACATCGTGCTCACCGCCGCGCATTGCGTCGCGGCGCCGGCCGCGACGCGCATCCACTTCCGCGACGCCGCCGGCAAGCCGGTCCTGATGGAAGTCGCGCGCGTGGCGCGGCATCCCGGCTTCCGTGCGGACGCCGTCGCCGCCAGGGCGAAGTCGATCGACCTCGCGCTGATCGAGACGAAGGACGCCCTGCCGTCTTCGTTTTCCGCCGCACAGATCGGCGACGCGCCGGCCGAGGTCGGCGCTGCCTTCGACGTGGCGGGATTCGGCGTCGCGCAGCCTGGCGTCGCGTCGACGTCCGGCGTGCTGCGGCGCGCGCGGCTCTCGCTGCGTGCGCCGCTGTCCAACGTTCTTCTGTGGCTCGCGAGCGACGACGGCGCGGGCGCCTGCACCGGCGATTCCGGCGCGCCGGTTTTTTCCGGCGGCGCCCTCGTCGGCATCGTCGCCTTCGCGCAGGGCCAGAAAGGCCGCGGCTGCGGCGGCCTCACGCAGGCTGTGCGCGTGGCCCCTTATCGCGCCTGGATCGAACAGACGATCGCGGGCTGGCGGTGAGGCCCGTCATTGCGAGGAGCGAAGCGACGAAGCAATCCAGCGCCGTGGTGGAAATCCTGGATTGCTTCGCTTCGCTCGCAATGACGGTTGCCATTACGACACGCCGAACTTCAGGAGCTTAATCGCGTCGAAGTTCTGCACGCCGCCGCCGACGCGCTTGGTCGTGTAGAAGAGCACGTAGGGCTTGGCCGAATAGGGATCGCGCAGCACGCGCACGCCGACGCGGTCGACCACGACGTAGCCGCGCTCGAAATCGCCGAACGCCAGCGACAGCGAGTTCGCGGCAATGTCGGGCATGTCCTCGGCCTCCACGACGGGAAAGTTCATCAGCGTCGCCTGGGCGCCGAGCGTCGCAGGCGGCTCCCAGATGTATTCGCCGGTCGAGGTCTTGAACTTGCGGATCGCGGCCTGCGTCTTGCGGTTGACCACGAAGCGCGCGTTCTGGCGGAAGCCTGCCTTCAGCGCGTAGACGAGATCGTAGAGCACGTCGGAAGGGTTGGAGGCCGGGAAATTCGCGGAGACGCCGGTCGCGACATAGCCGATATTGCCGAAGCTCCAGGAAGCCTGCGGCGCCGTCGTGTAGGCGAGAAAGCCCTTGGGCTTGTTGACGCCGTCGCCCGACACGAAGGCCGCGCCTTCCTGCTCGGCGAAGACGACCGCAACTTCGTCCGCGATCCACTGCTCGATGTCGACGACGGCGTCATCGAGCAATGTCTGCGTCGCCGCCGGCATGGCGTAGAGCTCCATCGCCGGGAAGGTGAGATCGGCGATCTGCTGGTTGGCGGACTGCGGGCGCGGATCGGCTTCAGCGACCCAGCCCGACGCCGGGCCCGTGGTGGAGAAGGCGCGCTTCAGCGACTGGCCGGAAATTTCCACGACGTTGGCGATGGCGCGGATCGGCGAAACCGTCGACATGCGGCGCAGGATCTCGCGCTCGGCGGGCACGGGCACGAGATAGCCGCCGTCGGGGCCGGAGCCGCGGCTCATCGCCTTCTGCTCGATGGCCTTGAGGCCGCCCGCTTCGCCGGCGCGCATGTAGAGGCCGAAGGCCGCCTTGTGCTCGCGCTCCGCATAATCGGTCCTGGCGGCGGCGCCGAGGCGCGGCCGCGCATGCTCCAGCGCGAAGCGGTCGAGGCGGCTCTTGGTCTCGTCGAGCGCGCGGTCGATACGCGTGAGTTTGTCTTCGGTCACGACGTCGGAGGTCAGCTTGCGCTCGATCTGGCCGAGCCGCTCGTCGTTGGTCTCGCGGAAGGCCGCGAAGGCGCGGTGCAGGTCCTCGAAGGCGGCGGCCTCCGAGGCGTAGGACTTGTTTTCGAGATCGTGCATTTGGATTACCTCACAAGCTGTCTCTTATACACATCTGACGCTGCCGACGATATGCAGTGTGTAGAT
>CAMFKC010000382.1 GCA_945956975.1 uncultured Methylocystaceae bacterium
ACGCGCGGCCGCGTGGTGGTCGAGATCGGCTGACCGGCGGCGCGAGCGGGCGGCGGAACGACGATTTCGCCGCCTTGCGACCTAGATTTGGATCAAGGACAGGGCCACATACGAAGACGGATGGTCTTTTCCGGCAAGAAAATAAGCTAGGCGGGTCCTGATGAGCAGCGCATTCACACGCGAGAACGACGACAGCGAATCGATCGAGGACATCGGCGAACGCCCCGTCAGCCCGCACCGCAATCTGGTGACGCCCGAGGGCCTCGCGCAGATCGAGGCGGAGCTGGAAGCCGCCCGCGTCGCCTTCGCCAAGGCCGAGCATGACCGCAACCGCCGCGCCATCGCCATGGCCGCGCGCGACCTCAACTACTGGAGCGCCCGCCGCGCGAACGCCGAATTGGTGCAGCCGATCGCCGACAAGGCGGAAGTGCGCTTCGGGCATACGGTCACGGTAAAGACCAAGCATGGCAAGGAAAGCTTCAAGATCGTCGGCGAGGACGAGGCCGATCCGGCCAAGGGGCTGATCCCGCATGTCGCGCCGCTCGCGAAAGCCCTGCTTGGCAAGGAAGTCGGCGACAAGGTCGAGGTCAAGCACGAGAAGGCGCAGATCGTCTCGATCGCCTGACATACTCACGCATGATTTCGGCGCGCCGCAGTCCTCGCGGCGCGCTTTTTCATGGCGGCTACTCGCCGGCCAGGCGCGCCTTTTCCTTCGACAGAAAATTCCACGCGTGATCCATGAAGGCGCGCACCCGCGCCGCTCCCTTGAGATCGGCGTGGGTGAGAAGCCAAAGCGCGTTCGTGGTCGGCGGGCGGGAACTGACGCGCGTGAGTTCGGGCATGGAATCTCCAACGACACAGGGCAGGATCGCCAAGCCTACGCCCGCGGCCGCGGAAATGGCGGCGACATGCATCGTGTTCACACGCACGACGACGCGTGCGGCGGGCACGTTGCGTGCAATCCACACAGCGGCCTCGATCTCCTCCATCGGCGGGCCGAAGCCGACATAGAGCGCGTCTGGCCCGAGCGGGTCGCAGGTCGCCAGGCTCGTGCCGATCTTGCCGTAAATGCCCCAGGCCATCGGACCGACCTTGCGGCCGACCAGCGTGTCCGGCGGCTCGGACGTGGCGCGGATCGCCACATCGGCGTCCCGGCGCGACAGGTTGAGCGAGGCGTTGGAGACGATGATGTCCACGCGAATTTCGGGATAAGCAACGCGGAAAGTCGCAAACATCGGCGCGAGCAGGGTCGCAAACATCGAATCCGTCGTCGTGACGCGCAACTCGCCGCGCGGGCGATCGTCCTGCCCGGCGAGCCGCCGTTCGAACTCCAGGACGCCATCGGACATGCGGTTGGCGAGCGCGACCATCTCCTCGCCCGCGCCTGTCGCCGAATAGCCGGCGCGCGAGCGCTCAAACAGGGGACGGCCGAGCGTCGCCTCGATCTGGCCGAGACGGCGGAACACAGTCGAATGATTGAGACCCAAGGCTTCCGCTGCGCCGACGAGAGATCGAGCTTCAGCGATCGCGCGGATCAGCCGGAAATCGTCCCAATTCATCGTCGTCATGCCCACCTCGCGAAACCGACGGTCGAAGCGCCATCTGGTTCCGGTCGATCCGGCCGATTTTGCGCAAATTCACCCAGGCGGTCGGATGACCTTACCTAACCCCTTAAGTCAAATGGCTTTTTTACAAGTCATCCTGCCAAGGATGCGCCAATGCGCATATTCGCGCAAACTTATATGCGGGGCGCGGCAGCGCGCGAAAGCCGGTCCCGGATCGCTTCGCCGATATTGTGTTCGGGAATGGGCGCGACCGCAATCGCAGCGGCGCCGGTCGCGTCCAGCGCGCGAAGGCACAGGTAGAGGCGGGCCGCCGCCTCCACCAGATCGCCCGATGGCGAAAGGTCCATCACCTGCGCCGCTTTGGCGCCATGGAACCGGCCGCCAAAATCCAGGCCCACCTCGCCGGTCTGCAATTCCAGCGCTTCCAGCCGCAGGCGGGCGCGCGGCGCGTAGTGCGAGGCAAGCATGCCCGGAGCCTCGACCTTGCCGGACGTGGACGACGCCAGCGGACCGATCACCGCCTCGATCGCCGCGCGCGAAACACCACCCGGCCGAAGCAAAACCGGCGGCCCGTCGAGACAGGCGACGATCGTGGATTCCACCCCGACAGTCGTCGGTCCGGCGTCGAGAATGGCGTCGATGCGGTCGCCGAGGTCCTCCATGACGTGCATCGGCGTGACGGGGCTGACGCGGCCAGAACGGTTGGCCGAGGGGCCGGCGACCGGCCGCCCGACCGCCGCCAGCATCGCCTGCGCGACCTTGTGGGCGGGCGCGCGCAATGCAACGGTCGGAAGCCCGGCGCGGGCGAGTTCGCACACGCTGGCGGTTTCGGCAACGGGCAAGACGAGCGTCAGCGGACCTGGCCAGAAGGCCTGCGCAAGCCGCTCGGCGGCCTCCGAAAAACGGCCTTCCCGGCGCGCCGCCGCGCTGTCGGGAACATGCGCGATCAACGGGTTGAATGCTGGCCGTCCCTTGGCTGCGTAGATTTTTGCGACGGCTTGCGGCGATGTTGCGTCGGCGCCGAGGCCGTAAACGGTCTCGGTCGCGAAGGCGACCAAGCCTCCCGCACGGATCAGGCGGGCGGCTTCGGCAATGCCCGCAGCGTCGGGCGCAAGCAAACGGGCGGTGGAAGACGACGAAAGGGTCAAGGGCGGCGGCCGGTCGGGATCTGTTTACTTATGAACGAACGTCCGGTTACATTCGCGACCGGAACTGGCGAGACCTATCGCATATCGCGCGCAGCGCGGACATGATTTTGGTCGGCAAGCCGCAGGCGCGCCTGCGCAACCGGAGGAACGAGATGACCGAGGACGTGCAAGTTTCGATCGCTGACGGTGTGATGCGGATCACCATGCACCGGCCCGCGAAGAAGAATGCGCTGACGGGTCCGATGTACGATGCGATGACCGCGGCGCTCCAGAAGGCGGACGCATCCGACGAAATTCGCGCGATCATGATCGAGGGTTCGGGCGGCGCATTCACCGCCGGCAATGATCTCGGCGACTTTCTGGCGACGGCGACCAAGGGCGACGAGCCGCGCGCGAGCTATTTCATCAAGCAGATCGCGATGTCGCAGACGCCGATCGTCGCCGCGGTCGACGGCGTGGCAGTGGGCGTGGGAACCACCCTTCTGTTTCACTGCGACCTGGTCTATGCGACCGAGGCCGCCAAGTTCCGCATGCCATTCCTCGATCTCGGCCTGGTGCCGGAAGCTGCTTCCTCGATCCTCGCTCCGGCGCGCTTCGGCATGGCAAAGGCCAGCGAATACATCCTGCTGGCCGAGCCGTTCGGACCGCACGAGGCGGAAAAGCTCGGGCTCATCAACGGGATCGTCCCGCCGGAACTGCTGGGGGAAACCGCGATGAACGCGGCCCGCAAGCTCGCCGCCAAGCCGGCGGCCGCCCTTCGCGCCGCGCGCCGCCTGATGCGTGGCGACCGCAAGGACATCGAGGCGGCGATCGGTCGGGAAATGGTCGCTTTCGGCGAGGCGCTGCGCTCCGATGACGCGAAGGCCGCGTTCACGGCCTTCCTGAGCCGGGCGAAAGGCTGAGCTTCAGGCGGCCGAGAAATATTCGTTGGCGATGGTCTGCGGGTCCCGTCCCTCGACGAGATGGCCGTGAT
>CAMFKC010000383.1 GCA_945956975.1 uncultured Methylocystaceae bacterium
CGCGTCAACCAGTTGTGGAACTGGATCTATTTCCACGGGGTCCGCGACTTCGACGCCATGCTGAACGTGTCGAAGGTTCTGCGCGCCCGGCTGGCGGAGCAATTCACGCTGGTCCGGCCGGAGGTCGTCAGCGAGCAGGTCTCGACCGACGGGACGCGCAAATGGCTAATCCGGATGCCGCCGGTCGACGCCAAGGACAAGGGCGCCGAGATCGAATGCGTCTATATTCCCGAAGCCGATCGGGGGACGCTGTGCGTGTCGAGCCAGGTCGGTTGCACGCTTACATGCACCTTCTGCCACACCGGAACACAGAAGCTCGTGCGCAATCTGACGACGCAGGAGATCGTTTCCCAACTCGTCGTCGCGCGTGAAAAACTCGGCGACTTCCCGGGCCTGACGCCGCCCGACGACGGGCTGATCCCATCCGGCGAGGGCGTGCGCGCGGTGTCGAACATCGTCTTCATGGGCATGGGCGAGCCGCTCTACAATCTCGACAATGTCTGCGACGCGCTGGCCGTGATGTCCGATGGCGACGGGCTCTCGCTGTCGAAGCGCCGCATCACGGTTTCGACATCCGGCGTCGTGCCGCAGATTTCCACGCTCGGCGAGCGCACGGGCGCGATGCTCGCGATTTCGCTGCATGCGGTGCGCGACGAGCTGCGCGACAAGCTCGTGCCGCTCAACAAGAAATACGACATCGCCGAACTGCTGCAGGCGTGCCGCGACTATCCCGGCGCCAGCAATGCGCGGCGCATCACCTTCGAATATGTCATGCTGAAGGGCGTGAACGACAGCGACGCCGATGCGCGCGAACTGGTGCGGCTGCTCAAGGGCATTCCGGCCAAGATCAATCTCATTCCCTTCAACCCGTGGCCCGGCGCGCCTTACGAATGCTCGGACTGGGGCCGCATCGAGAAATTCTCCGACATCGTGTTCAACGCGGGCTATGCGAGCCCGGTGCGCACGCCGCGCGGCCGCGACATTCTGGCCGCCTGCGGGCAGTTGAAGAGCGAGACGGAAAAGCTGCGCGCAAGGGCGCGGCTGGCGGCGGAGTAAATCCCCAATCCGCATCCTGAGGAGCAATGCGCAGCATTGCCTCTCGAAGGATGGCCGGGTTTGCCCATGGTTCGAGACGCCCGCCGCGCGGGCTACTCGGCATGAGGGCCGTTGCGCCGGCCTCAGCCTCGCCGCATCACGCGGCCTGCGCCCATCGACGCCAGCGCAGCCACAGCCGCCGAGATGAAGATGTTCGCGTTCGCCAGCGACAGGCCGAAAATGCGCAGCGCGACCTCGTCGCAGCGCACGACCTTGGTCTGCTGCAATTGCTTCATGAAGTCCGCCGCATTGCCCGCGCCCTGGTAGGCGCCGGTGCAATCGGCCGGACCCGGCCACCATTTGAACTCGACGCCCGAATGATAGGCGGCGAGAACGGCGTTGGCGGCGAAGGCGAGCGCGATCAGCGCGAACAGGAAGCGCGCGCCGCGTGCATTGACGGGCGCGGCGAAAAAGGCCGCGAGCGCCAGCGGCAAGCCGAGATAATAGGCGTAGCGCTGCTTGAGGCAGAGCTCGCACGGCAGATAGCCCATCATCTGCGACGCCCATGCGCCCGCCAGCGTCGCTGCGGCGATCGCCAGAATGACGAGCGCGATCGTGCGTGCGTCGAGACGCGCGAGCATCAGCACGCCCCTCCGCCGCCCAGTTTCGACACGACCCAAAATCCGCCGACGATCATGACGAGGATCAAGACCATGAAGGTGGCGAAATGGCGGTCGAGGGCGCGTTTGATCGGGTCGCCGAAGCGGTTGAGGATGCCGGCGAGGATGAAGAAGCGCGCGCCGCGGGTGAGAAGCGACAGGGCGATGAACAGGAAGATGTTGTAGCCCGCAAAGCCGCTGACGATGGTCACGAGCTTGTAGGGGATGGGCGTCAGGCCCTTGAGCAGGATGATCAGCCAGCCGTATTTGTCGTAACAGGCGCGCAGCACCAGCGCCTTCTCGTCGTAGCCATAGAAATGGATGAGCCACTTGCCGACGGATTCGTAGAGAACGGATCCGATGAGATAGCCGAGCACGCCGCCCGCCACCGAGGCCAGCGTGCAGAGGCCGGCGTAGAACCACGCTTTTTTCGGCTTCGCCAGCGACATCGGCACGAGGATGAGGTCGGGCGGCAGCGGGAAGAACGAGCTTTCGGCAAAGGCGATGATGCCGAGCGCCCAGGTCGCACGCGGCGATTCGGCGAGCGAAAGGGTCCAGGCGTAAAGCTTCTTGAACATCGTTCCTCGGGCTCGGGGTCCGGGGGGCGCGACGGCGCCGGGGCGGGAATGACGCGGAAAAGACTGAGGCCGCAAGGGGCCGGCCGCATGGCGCAGGCCGCACGACTCGCCGCCGGAATAGCATCGCGCGGCGATTTAGGCCAGTTGGCGACGCGCGGTTGACGGGCGCCCGCGCGTGGCTATGATCCGCGCGCTTTCCGGACCCCGGAAACGCCCCTGTGGCGGAATTGGTAGACGCGCTCGACTCAAAATCGAGTTCCGCAAGGAGTGCTGGTTCGATCCCGGCCAGGGGCACCATGTTATCCTGTCGTCCATGGCGACGCTTTCCCTCCCACCCGAACTCTCTCCCCGCCCCCGCCGGGTGATGCTGCTGGGCGCCACGGGCACGATCGGGCGCGCGACGGCGCGCGCGCTTGTTCGTGAGGGACACGAGGTCGTGTGCTTCGTGCGCGAGGACCGCCGTCGGGCGGCGATGCAAATAGAAGGTGCGGCTCTGCGTTACGGCGACGTGACGACGGCGGAGTCGCTCGCGCGGGATGGATTTTGCGGCGAGCGCTTCGACGCGCTCGTGTCCTGCATGGCCTCGCGCAGCGGCGTTTCGCGCGACGCCTGGGCGATCGATCATCGGGCGCATGTCGATGCGCTTGCCGCAGCGCGCCATGCAGGCGTGACGCAGATGGTCCTGCTCTCGGCCATCTGCGTGCAGAAGCCCTTGCTCGCCTTCCAGCAGGCGAAGCTTGCGTTCGAAACGCATCTGATCGCTTCGGGCGTCGACTATTCGATCGTTCGGCCGACGGCCTTCTTCAAGTCGCTGTCGGGCCAGATCGCGCGCGTGAGGCAGGGCAAGCCATATCTTGTGTTCGGCGACGGCGAACTGACCGCGTGCAAGCCGATCAGCGACGACGATCTCGGACTCTATCTCGCGGGATGTCTCGACGATGAGAGGCGGCGCAACCGCATCCTGCCGATCGGCGGGCCGGGACCCGCGATCACCCCGCGCCAGCAGGGCGAGAAGCTGTTTGCCCTGCTTGGTCGCGCGCCGAAGTTCAAAAGCGTGCCCGTCGCCATGCTCGACGCAATCGTCCTTGCGCTCGCAGCGTTCGGACGCGTCGTTCCGAAAGCTGCCGACAAGGCCGAGCTCGCGCGGATCGGGCGTTATTACGCGACCGAATCCATGCTCGTTCGCGACCCCGCCACCGGCCGTTACGACGCCGATGCGACGCCCTCGTTCGGCACGGAAACCCTGTTCGACTACTATGCGCGCGTGCTTGATGGCGAGGCGTCGGTCGAGCGCGGCGACCACGCTGTCTTCTGAGGCTCAGCCCGGCGAAAACATCGGAAACGTCACCCCGAGCGACCAGGCCAGGATGAGGCCGCGCGCGAGGCCGACGGCGGCCGGCGCGTGCGTGCGC
>CAMFKC010000384.1 GCA_945956975.1 uncultured Methylocystaceae bacterium
GGAGATGCCCTCCCATGGGCGTTCGCCGGAATAGATGCATGTGTCGAAGTCGATCGAGCCGGCGCGCAAGCGGCCTGAGACCTTTTCGAGCAGCGCCTCTGCGCGCGAGGTCGTTTCATCGCGCTTCAGCGCCTCGTGCATTTCGCCGGCATGGAGCGCGTGCGCGAAGGCGGGCTCAGCGACTGTCATCAGCGTGATGCGCGAGCCCAGCGCCCGCGACAGGTTGATGGCGTGATCGAGCGCCTGATCCGAGAGACCTTCGGGATCGACGGGAACGAGGATATTCCGGTACATGGCGACGCCTTTCGCGGCGCGGGATGCGCCACGAAGGCTGCACTAGCACGCGGCGAGGCGCGCAGCTTTGCCAGCGATCAAGACCGTCGGCCGCATGTGCCGGTCAGCCCGCCTTTTCCAGGAAGCTCGCGCGCAGCGTCGGCTTGTGCACCTTGCCGGTGGCGTTGCGCGGCAGCGCGTCGATGAAGAGCACGCGCGTCGGGCACTTGAAGCGCGCCAGCCGCTCGCGGCAATGGGCGATTACCTGAGTTTCGGTGAGCTCCGCGCCCGGCTTCTTCACGACGATGGCGAGGCCCGTCTCGCCCCAGGTGCCGTCTGGCTGGCCGATGACGGCGGCTTCTGCGATCTCGGGGATCTGGTAGAGCGTGTCCTCGACTTCCGCCGGATAGACGTTCTCGCCGCCGGATATGTACATGTCTTTGGTGCGGTCGACGATGTAGTAGAAGCCGTCCTCGTCCTGGCGCGCGGCGTCGCCGGTGTGCAGCCAGCCGTCGGTGAAGGACGTCTTGTTCGCCTCCGGGCGGTTCCAGTAGCCGGGCGTGATGTTGGGGCCCTTGACCCACAATTCGCCCATCTCGCCCCTCTTCACCGCATTGCCGTCCTCGTCGACGATCTTGAGTTCGCCGTGCAGCACGGGCCGGCCGGCAGAGCCCGCCTTGCGGGCGGCGTCTTCGGCGTCGAGCACGAGAACGGCGGGGCTCGTCTCGGTCATGCCGTAGCCCTGAACGAGCGTCAGCCCGCGCGCCTCCCACATCTTCAAAAGCGGCACCGGCATGGGCGCGCCGCCGACGCCGCCGATCTGCAGGCGCGAGAAATCGGTATTGGCGAAGGCGGGATGGGCGCCCATGAACTGGTAGATCGAGGGCACGCCGAAGAAATGCGTGAGGCCGACGGCCTTGTCGCCGATCAGGCGCAAGGATTCGCCGGGATCGAAGGCGCGCATGATGATGTTGCAGCCGCCGGCGTGGAAGACGGGATTGACGTAGCAGTTGAGGCCGCCGGTGTGGAACAGCGGCAGCACGCAGAGATGGTTGGTCTTCTGCGAGATGAAGACGCCGATGCCGAGGTTGATGCAATTGATGAAGTTCATCAGATGGGTCGTCTGCGACCCCTTCGGCTTACCCGTCGTGCCCGACGTGTACATGATGGTGCAGATGTCGCCCATGTCGCAGGGCGTGTGCTGCGCGAGCCTTTCGGACGCGGCGATCGCCTTTTCGTACGACGGGCCGTAGGCGACGAGATTCGGGATGCTGCACTGCTTCTGCAGTTCTGCCGCCATCGAGGCGAAGTCGCCGTCATGGGCGAGCACGGCAGGCGCAGCGTCCGAGATGATGAAGGCGAGTTCGTGGACCGTGAGACGGATGTTCAGCGGCGTGAAGATGGCGCCGAGACGGAAGCAGGCGAATTGCGTCTCGAGAATGTCGGTGGAATTGACCGCGAGGACCGCGACACGCTCGCCCTTCTTGACGCCGAGCGACGCAAGATGTGTCGCGAGACGGTCGATGCGCTCGTCGAACTCGGCGTAGGTGAAGCGGCGCTGCGTCGCCAGATCGATGGCGGCGGTGCGGTCGCCGCGCACTTCGGCATGATGCGCGATCCAGTCGAAATAGGCGAAAGACATGGTTCCCTCCCAGGACGCCCGCATGCGTCCTGAGGACGCAACTTTTTGATTTTGAGGTTGCCTCAGAAAGCGTATAGGGTCAACGCGAACGGTCGGACAATCTTGTCCGCGCCGGTGCGGAGGCATTCCGGTCTCGGCCGGGTCCAACGGAGGAAGTCATGTCTTTCAACAAACTGGCCGCTGCGGGTCTTGCCGGCGCGCTGTCGCTGGCGATGGCCGGCGCGGCGGTCGCGCAGAAGAAATATGATGCCGGCGCGACCGACACCGAAATCAAGGTTGGCAACACCTATGCCTACTCGGGCCCTGCGTCCGCCTATGGCGTGATCGGCAAGACCGAGGCCGCCTATTTCAAGATGATCAACGACCAAGGCGGCATCAACGGCCGCAAGATCAACTTCATCACCTATGACGACGGCTATTCGCCGCCCAAGACGGTCGAGCAGACCCGCAAGCTCGTCGAGAGCGACGAGGTGCTGTTCATCTTCAATCCGCTCGGCACAGCGACCTCGCTCGCCACGATCAAGTATCTCAACGCCAAGAAGGTGCCGCAGCTCTTCATCGCCGCCGGCGGCACGATGTTCGGCAACCACAAGCAGTACCCATACTCGATGGGCTGGCAGCCGAACTACCAGAGCGAAGGCCGCATCTACGCCAAGCACGTTCTGGAGAAATATCCGAACGCCAAGATCGGCATTCTCTCCGCCAACGACGACTTCGGCCGCGATTCGCTCAAGGGCTTCAAGGACGGGCTCGGCGACAAGGCGAAGACGCTGATCGTGTCGGAAACGACCTACGAGACGTCGGACCCGACGATCGATTCGCAGATCCTGAAGCTGAAGGCTTCGGGCGCGGACATGTTCATCAACTTCACCACGCCGAAATTCGCGGCGATGGCGATCAAGAAGAATGCCGAGATCGGCTGGAAGCCGGTGCATATCCTGCACTCGGTGTCGCAGGCGGTCGGGTCCGTGATGAAGCCGGCCGGCCTCGAGAACGGCAAGGGCGTCATCTCGGCCAACTACGGCAAGGACCCGGACGATCCGTCGTGGAAGGACGATGCGTCAGTGAAGGCCTGGTCGGCGTTCATGGACAAGTACATTCCCGACGGCGACAAGCACAACACGCTCTACGTCTACGGCTACAACGCCGCCCAGACGCTGGTGCAAGTGCTCAAGCAGTGCGGCGACAACCTGACGCGTGAAAACGTGATGAAGCAGGCCGCCAGCCTGAATTTCGATCTACCGATGCTGCTGCCCGGCATCAAGATCAGCACCAGCCCGACCGATCATTTCCCGATCAAGCAGATGCAGCTTCAGTCATTCGATGGCGAGAAGTGGGTCCGCTTCGGTCCGGTGATTCAGGGCGAAGTCTCGATCGACTGACGCTGCGCGCCATCGACATAAAATAGAAAAGCCGGCGCAAGATGCGCCGGCTTTTTTCGTCATATGCGTCCGAGAAGAAGAAGGACGACGAGGATCACAACGATCAGGCCGACGCCGCCGGTGGGTCCGTAACCCCAATTCGAGCTGTAGCCCCACGTCGGCAGCACACCGACAAGAGCAAGAACCAGAAGAATGAGAATGATTGTGCCAAGCGACATTTTGCAGCTCCCCTCAAGGCGGCCCCGCCGGTGATCTGAACGAGTTGAAGAAAGGATCGTTCCCAAAAGCGTGGTGACGCTTGCGTTATGCGCACGACAAGAACCGCGAAGTTCGAGCGAACCAAATTCGCCTCGCGCGGTTTAGCCCGCGTCGCGA
>CAMFKC010000385.1 GCA_945956975.1 uncultured Methylocystaceae bacterium
CCTCGATGGCCGCGCCTTCCTGCACGATTATGACTGGACGCACGACAAGGGCTTCGGCGTGCTCGAACTCATCCTCACCGCGCCCGTCGTCGTCGCTAGCTGGATCAGCCTGCAATATTATGGTTCGACGGTCGCGCCCGCCGTCTTCGGCGGCGGAAACAAGCTGCTGCACAATGTCGTCGGCGGCGTCGGCGTGGTGGAAGGCAATGGTGGGCTGTTGCGCGGCGGCCTGCCTTGGCAATCGGTCCACGATGGCGCCGGGCATGTGCATGAGCCGCTGCGGCTTTCGGTCTGCATCGAGGCGCCGCGCGAGGCCATCGCGGGCATTCTCGAACGTCACGACAATGTACGCGCGCTGTTCGACAATGGCTGGCTGCATCTGTTCGCGCTCGACGAAGCGGGCCGAATGGCTTGGCGCTACGAGGGCGGCATGCGGTGGCGCGAAGCAGGCGAGGCCGGCGCGCAGGCCGGACGGATCGCAGCCGAATGACGGGCGAACGCGCCGTCCAGGAGAGCGACCTTGAGCGTCAGATCGCTCTCGTGCTTGCGCATCCCGGCATCAGCGCTTGGCTGAAGGCGGCGCTACACGGGGCGATGCAGGGCGATCCCCTTGTGGCGCTGAACGATCTCGAGATCCTCGGCGCCTTGCTGCGGCAGCGCGCCGGGATCCATCTGTCGCGATCGCTCTGCCCGTGTTTAGACCTACAGCGCGACAGCGAATGGCTCAGCTGATCTTTCTCGCGCCGACAGCTTCTTGCAGCCGGACGCGGGCCGACTAATTTGACACGCTCTACGGAGCTGAAAACAGACATGATCAATCGCCTGCTCGAGGGCATATATATGCCCCACGGTTATTGCCTCGCGTGGGAGCCCTGGCTGATTACCCTCCATGCCGCGTCGGATTTCGTGACGTTCGGCGCCTATTCAGCCATTCCGGTCGCCATCTGGATCTTCGTTTCTCGCCGCAAGGATCTCGAGCTCAAGCCACTGGCCAGGCTTTTCGCCGCCTTCATTCTCTGGTGCGGCCTCACGCATCTCTTCGGCCTCATCACGCTCTGGTATCCCGTCTATGAATTGCAGGGCGTGGTGAAGGGCATTACCGCGACGGTCTCGCTCACAACTGCCTTCCTGATCTTCCCGCTGATTCCGAAGGCGCTGGCCGTACCGAGCCCGCGCCAGCTCCAGGCCGTCAACGACAAGCTGCAAGAGGAAATACGCTCCCATCGCGCGACGCTGGCTGAACTCCAGTCCGCGCGAGACGAACTTGAGGTACGCGTGGCGCAGCGGACGAACGAACTCGGAGAGGCGACGGAGCGCTTCCGCGCCTTGTTCGAACACGCGCCAGTCGCCATGGTGATGGTTACACAGGCTGGCGAGATCCAGCAGGTCAATGCGCGCGCCGTTTCCATGTTCGGCGCAGAGCGCAATGAAGTCCTGACGCAGCGGTGGGACATGCTGCTGCCCAAAGCCAGTCTCGAATCGATCTTGCGAGAGGACGAACTGGGTACAGAAGAACGTGACGGAACGGCTCCACCGCTGGAGACGGTCGCGCGCCGCGTGGACGGCGTATCGTTTCCGGCGCAAATCGGCGTCAATTCCCTGCCGGGCGGTGCGACGCAGCCTTTCGTCGTTTCGTTGATCGACATTTCCGACCGAAAGCGGCAGCAGGAGCGTGATCGCGTGATCATGCGGGAACTTTCCCACAGGGCAAAGAACCTTCTCGCGGTGATCCAGGGCATGGCGCGGCAGGCCGTAGCTTCGAGCTCAAATCTGGAAAACTTCGAACGTTCGTTCCGGGATCGTCTTCAGGGACTTTCACGCTCGCACGATCTTCTCGTCGGCTCCAATTGGGGCGGGGTGTCGCTGCTCGATCTGGTCAAGGAGCAGATCGCAATCGTCGAACGGACCGATGAATCCGCAGTTGCGATCGAGGGGCCGCCGATCATGCTCTCGCCGGAGGCGACACAGGCGACGGGCCTCGCCTTGCACGAACTCGTCACCAATGCGCTCAAGTATGGCGCACTGTCGCAGGAGGGCGGCAGGATATCGATTCGCTGGTCGATCGTTCCCGTGAACGACGCGCCTCACATTCGCCTCGACTGGAGCGAGACGTGCCAGTTGTCGGAGCCAATCCCGAGCCAGACCCGCCGCGGTTTCGGCAGGACGGTTCTAGAGCGCATCGTTCCTGCATCGCTGCAAGGGACGATCGAACTCGACTTCACGGCGAGCGGCTTTCGCTGGAGTATCGAAGCGCCGTTGGCCGCGCTGACATGCTGAAAGTTTCCGCGGCCCCTTCAGATTGCAACCTCTGCACGCGTGAGGCCCTGAAGCAGACGTTCTTTGGGTCCGAGGCGGGTCTTCGCCGGCAAGACTATCGCCCTCATCCTGCGCCGAGGCTTGCAGACGCGCTGCAACGATCCGTCAGGCCGTCTGGCAGTTCGCGATTTGACCGAGTTTGCCGATCGTCGCGCGGATGCGGACGCGCTGCCAAACACAAGTATTCCTATGCGGCAGACCGGGGCCGCGACTGATCGACGTTCGCGAGCGTCGGCAAACAGGGGTGAGGCGGTTTGCAGCGTGCATGCCGAACGTTCATGCCGTCTCTCCGCCGTGCTTCTTGCGGAACGCGCGTGGCGTCAGGCCAGTCCGCCGCTTGAAGAAGCGCCAGAAGTAGGCAGGGTCGTCGAAGCCCAGTTCATAGGCGAGCGACGATACCGGTCCCGCGACGTGGATCAGGCGCCGCCGCGCTTCCAGCGTCAGGCGGTCCTGTACGACCTCGAGCGCCGACTTGCCTGCCGCCGCACGGCATATGCGGTTGAGGCGGCTTTCGCTCAGGCCCAGCGCCGCGGCGTAGCGCGGCGTCGGCCAATGGTCGGCGAGATGCTTTTCCACCAGCACGCGGAAGCGGTGGAATGCGGCTATGTCGCGCGCGGCGCCGGCCTTTTCGCGCGCGAGATCTTCGTTGACCCGCAAGGCGATCGTCAGGGCGGCGCTGGCGAGCCATTGCAAAACGGCGGCGCTGGCCGCGCCGCCTTCGCGAAATTCGAGCGTGATCTGCTGGAACAGCGTGGCCAACCGCTGCGCCGTTTCTGATGTTGCGGACAGATCGATCAGCAGCGGCGCATCGAGCTGAGCCGCGGGATGGGCGACGGCGCCGCCGGGCGCGCGGGCGAGCGTCGATTCCTCGATGGTGAGCACGAAGCCCTGCGTGCCCTCGGCGAAGCGGAAGGCGTGCGCGGCGCCCGAGGGGACGGCGATGGCGCAGGGCGCCCGCACATGCCGCCGCTCGCGCTCCAGCGCGACATCGGCGGCGCCTTCGCTCAGCAGCAGGAACTGGAAGAGGCCGTGGTGGCGATGCTCGGAAATTTCCCAGCGATAGCGCTCGCTGCGGCTGCGGATGTCCTCGACATGGATGAATTCCGGCGCGACCGCGCCCGCCTCGCCGTAGAGGGAAAATACAGGGACGCTGCTCTGGGGCTGGCGGAGGCGCGCGCCTGCCTTGCCCGGTTTTGTTGTTGCAGCGCACACCTTGATATCTGCTCCCGGCTCGATCTTGACCGAAAAGTACAGAAAAGTGGCGCGCTCGTCCATTTTGCCGCGGGCCGCATGCTGGCAATGACATGACATTGGTCAAGCGCACGCGCGTGCGCGCGCAGGGAGGGGCCCATGTT
>CAMFKC010000386.1 GCA_945956975.1 uncultured Methylocystaceae bacterium
GCGCCAGCCCGCGCCGCGCGAACAGGTCCGCCGTCCTGTCCAGGTCGTCGACGCTCCAGACGATCGACCAGAGGCCCTCGCCTGCGCTCGACAGGCGCGTGCGCACGGCCTCGCCGCCCGCGCCGGCGCCGTCCGGCGCGATCAGCGCGTAGCGGATGTTGTCGGTCGAGAACCACGCCTGTCGCGCCCCGTCCGCGGAAAACACGCCGTCAGGGCCGCGGCCGAAGAGTTGCTCGTGGTCGCGCACGGCCGCGTCGAGATCCGCCGTCGCCAGCGCGATGTGGTGGATGGATGTGATCATGGGAGACGGCTACTTCGCCTTGTCCTTCTCGCGCGCGGAGGCCGCGCCCTTGGTGAAGGCGGAGAAGAACGAGCCGACCAGCTCGCGATTGGCGCTGACCAGCGGCATCCAGGTCTCGAACAACTTCTCGGGAGAGTAATTCTCCATCTCCTTCAGGAGCCGCTTCTCCATGGCGTCCATCACCGCCGCCTGCATGGGCTGCACGTCCGGCAGGCCGAAGAACTGGCGCGCCTCGAGCGGCGTGCAGTCGATGTCGATCGTCACCTTCATGCCCCATCCCCTTGTGATTGCTAGCCGGCTTGGCCGGAACGATAGGCCCGCGGCAGGGGCGGCGCAACGCGCGGCCATTGCCGGCGGCGGCCGCTCGTGCCAGAGATCACATATATTCGCATAGGAGAATGAAATGACCTCCGCCCCGACGCGCCGCGGTTTCAAGCAGATGCTGGCCGAGGCCAACGCCACCATCGAGACCATCGACGTCCAGCACGCGCTGCGCCTGGTCGGCGACGCCAGCGTGCAGTTCGTGGACATCCGCGAGGCGCACGAAGTCGCCCAGTCCGGCATGGCGCCGGGCGCCGTCCACGCGCCCCGCGGCTTTCTCGAATTCCTCGCGGACCCCGAGAGCCCCATGCACAAGAAGGAGCTCGCCGGCCGCAAGCTCGTGCTCTACTGCGCCTCAGGCGGCCGCTCCACGCTCGCGGCCAAGACACTTCAGGACATGGGGCTGGACGTCTGCCACATCGCCGGCGGCATGTCCGCCTGGTCGGCCGCGGGCGGCCCGATCCAGAAATGATCATGCGGCGTCCTGTCGTTTGACACGCCCGCGCCTCTCTGGTTTGCATCGCTGATGCTCGACCGGCTGCGTCATGTCCGCCTCACGGCGGTTGCGCTTGCGCTTTACGCGCTGACGGCGCTCGCCGTCGGCTTCGCGCATAGGCCGCTTGCCCAGGCGGGCGGCGAACTCGCCGCGATCGCGCTGCAAGCGGATGCGCCCTTCTCGCTCTGCGATCACGACGGTGCGCCTGCCCCGCACCATGTCGCCAGCCATGGCTGCGACGCCTGCGCCCTGACGTCGGCGCCCGGCCTGCCGCCGGCAAACCTCTGCGCCCTGCCGCAGCGCCACGCGCTCAAGCTCGCGCTCGGCCTCGAAAACCACGCGCTCCTCGCGCCCCTCGCGCCGCCCGCCCCGACGTCGCGCGGACCTCCGGCTGCCTGACGCCACCCGAAAAAGATCGTCAGACTAGAGGCCGCGCGCGCAGCGCCGGCCCCATTCATCCGGAGCAAATCATGAACGCCGTTGTCAAAACCGCCCTCCTCGCCGCACTCCTGTCTTCGGCCGCCGGCCTCGCGCACGCCGGGGACATCGCCCTGGACCATCCCTGGTCGCGCGCCACCCCGGCAGGCGCGCCCGTCGGCGCCGGCTATGTCACCGTCAAGAACACCGGCGCCGCCGCCGACAAGCTCGTCTCTGCGACCGCGCCCGACGTCGCGGGCAAGGTCGAGGTGCACGAGATGACGATGGACAATGGCGTGATGAAGATGCGGCCGGTGAGCGGCATTGAGATCCCCGCCGGCAAGAGCGTGGAATTGAAGCCCGGCGGCTACCACATCATGTTCATGCAGCTGAAGCAGCCGCTCAAGGCGGGCGAAACCATCAAAGGCGCGCTGACCTTCGAGAAGGCCGGCGTCGTCCCCGTGGAATTCAAGGTCGAGGCCATGAGCGCCGCCGGCAGCGGCGGACACGACATGAAGGGCATGGACGGCCACAAGCACTGACGACGAGGCCGCACTGGTGAAAAACTTCCGTATCGCATTGTGGGCTGCGGCGGCCATCGCCGCCGCCGTCCTCGCAGGCCTGCTTTACTTCGGCGCAGGCGGTTCGCAGGCAACAGTCATCGGCGGGCCGTTTCGACTCAAGGACCAGAACGGTCAGATCGTCGACAGCGCAACGCTGAAGGGCAAGCCCTACGCAATCTTCTTCGGGTTCACTCATTGTCCGGAGATCTGCCCGACGACCATGACCGACATGGCCGCGCTGATGGGCAAGCTCGGCGACGAGGCGAAAGGATTCAGGATCTACTTCGTCAGCGTCGATCCCGAGCGCGACACGCCAGACAAGCTCCGCAACTATCTCTCGAGCTTCGAGCCGCACGTCGTGGGCCTCACCGGAACGCCCGAGGAGATCGCGGCCGTCGCAAAGGAATTCCGCGTCTACTACCGCAAGGTGCCCCTCGACGGCGGCGACTACACCATGGACCATTCCGCCTTCGTCTACCTCATGGGCAAGGACGGCGGGTTCAGGAACGTCATCGGCTACCAGGAGAAGCCGGACCGCGCGCTGGAAAAGCTGAAGACGCTGATCGAGCGGGGGTAGAAGCCCGGATTGTCATCCCGGACGGCCGAAGGCCGATCCGGGACCCAGCGCCAACTCTATGCCTTCTGGTTCCCGGCTCTCCGCTTCGCTTCGGCCGGGATGACAGGTCTACTTCCTCAATCGCGGCGCTGCCTTCGGCCGCGGGCTCACCGGCGTTCCGCCGAACTTCGCGGGATGCCGCGCCGTCCTCACGCGGCCGATGTCGGCGGCGTCGATCTCCACGAAATTTCCGTTCTCCAACGCCTGCGGATCCTTCAGCAGGTCTTCGCGCAGGTTGACGCGCCCGCCCGGCGCATCCTCGCGCGCGAGCCGCGCATCGAGCTCCGCTGTCGTGAAAGCGGCGATCTTCGCCTCCATGATCTCGCGGTATTCCACGCGATTCGCCATGCGCAGCGTCGGCGTGGCGAAGCGCGGGTCGTGGTAGAGCTCCGGCGAATCCACGGCGCGGCAGAGCGCCTCGAATTCCACCTGCTGCAGCGCAGACAGCGACACATGCCCGTCGCGCGTCTGCCAGAGGCGATAACTCGTCGAAACCTCCGGCGACGGCGCCGGCGCATCGTCGAGGAAGGCATGGTTCCACATGCCCTCAACCCAGTTGAAGGCAAGCGCGACATCGAACATCGCGACTTCGACATGCTGGCCCTTGCCAGTCGTCGTGCGCGAGAACAGCGCCGCCGTGATCGCCTGCGCCGCGATCAGCGCCGTCACCTTGTCGCAGACATAGGAGCGCACGAGTTCCGGCTCGCCCGACGGCCCCGCCTGGCAGGCGGCGAAACCCGCGAGCGCCTGCACGACGGAATCATAAGCGCGCGCCTTCGCGCGTGGCCCATGCGAACCGAAGCCGGAGATCGAGCAATAGACGAGCCGCGGATTGCGCGCCGCCACCGCCTCGTAGCCGAAGCCGAGGCGCTCCGCGACTCCCGGCCGGAAATTCTGCACGAGCACGTCGGCCTTTTCGATCTCCGCCCACACGCGCGCGCAATCGTCC